>NZ_JBHWVI010000256.1:0-11373 GCF_042737005.1 Streptomyces sp. NPDC060027 | reverse complement strand
CTCCGGCCGACGACAGCTCTTAGGACCGGCCGCGCGCCCCGGCACTCCCCGTCGGCCGCGCGACCCGGCGATCCTCAGGCCGCGCTGCGGTTCCTCCCGCGGTGCTTGCGGACGATCTCCGCGTACCGGTGACCGCTGCCCTTCACCGTCCGCTTCTGCGTCTTGTAGTCGACGTGCACCAGCCCGAACCGCTTGTCGTAGCCGTACGCCCACTCGAAGTTGTCCAGCAGCGACCACGCGAAGTAGCCGGCCAGCGGGGCGCCCTTGCGGGCCGCCGAGGCGCAGGCCGCCAGGTGCTCTTCGAGATAGGCGGTGCGCTCCGGGTCGTCGACGGTGCCGTCGGGGCGTACGACGTCGGGGTAGGCGGAGCCGTTCTCCGTGACGTACAGCTTGCGCGCGCCGTAGTCGTGCGTCAGGCGGAGCAGCAGACTCTCGATCCCGGCGGCCCCGACCTCCCAGTCCATGCCGGTGCGGGGCACGTCGAGCCGGCGGACCGTGCGCGCGCGGGGGGCCGGACCGGTGGGGTCGTCGGCGACGCTGGACGGGAAGTAGTAGTTGAGCCCCAGCCAGTCCAGCGGCTCGGCCATCGTCTCCAAGTCCCCCGCGACCTCGGGAAGTTCGACCCCGTACACCTCGACCATGTCCGCGGGGAAGTCGCGGCCGTGCACCGGGTCGAGCCACCAGCGGTTGGTGTGCCCGTCCAGACGCTTCGCCGCCGCGATGTCCTCTGGACGGTCGGTGGCCGACTCGATGCTGGACAGGTTGTTGACGATGCCGATCTGGGCACCGGGCGCGGCGGCGCGGATCGCCTGCGTGGCGAGTCCGTGGCCGAGCAGGAGATGGTACGAGGCGCGGACCGCGGCCGTCAGGTCGGTGAGACCCGGGGCCATCCGCCCCTCCAGGTGGCCGATCCAGGCCGAGCACAGCGGCTCGTTCAGGGTGGTCCAGTGCTGGACGCGGTCGCCGAGCCGCTCCGCGACGACCGACGCGTAGGCGGCGAGGTGCTGCGCGGTGTCACGTGCAGGCCAGCCACCCCGGTCCTGGAGCGTCTGCGGCAGGTCCCAGTGGTAGAGGGTGACCGAGGGCGTGATGCCCGCCTCCAGCAGCCCGTCGATCAACGCGTCGTAGAAGTCGAGCCCCTTGGCGTTGACCGGGCCGTCGCCGCCCGGCATCACCCGGGGCCAGGCGATGGACAACCGGTAGGCGTTGGCGCCGAGTTGGCGCATGATCCCGATGTCCTCGCGCCAGCGGTGGTAGTGATCGCAGGCGGCGTCCCCGTCGTCGCCGTTGTCGATCTTGCCGGGAGTGTGCGAGAAGGTGTCCCAGATGGAGGGGGAGCGGCCGTCCTCGGCGACGGCTCCCTCGATCTGGTAGGCCGACGTGGCCGTGCCCCACAGGAAGTCCTCGGGGAGGGCGGCAAGGTCGATGGTCACTGAAGTCCCTTCGTCATCAATGTCGTCAATGGGGTCGGTCACTTGACGGCTCCTGCCGTGAGACCGGCGACGAGATAGCGCTGGAGCAGCAGGAAGCCGGCCACCACGGGGACGCTGACGACCAGCGAGGCGGCCATGATCTGGTTCCAGTACACGTCGTTGAGCGTGGAGTAGCCCTGGAGTCCGACGGCCAGGGTGCGGGTGGCGTCGCTGGTCATCACCGACGCGAACAGCACTTCGCCCCAGGCGGTCATGAAGGCGTAGACGGCGACCGCGACGATGCCGGGGATCGCGGCCGGCACGACGACCCGGAAGAGTGCGCCGAGCGGCCCGCAGCCGTCCACCAGCGCCGCCTCGTCGAGATCGCGCGGCACCGAGTCGAAGTACCCGATCAGCATCCAGATCGAGAACGGCAGCGAGAAGGTCAGATACGTGAGGATCAGACCGCCGCGTGAGCCGAACAGCGCGATGCCGGTCGCGTTGCCGATGTTGACGTAGATCAGGAACAGCGGCAGCAGGAAGAGGATGCCGGGGAACATCTGGGTGGACAGCACGGTGACCGTGAAGACGCGCTTGCCGCGGAAGTTGTAGCGGCTGACGGCGTAGGCGGAGAAGACGGCGATCACGACCGAGCAGGCCGTGGCCGCACCCGCCACGATCAGCGAGTTCAGGAAGTACCGCGCGAGGGGCACCGTCGACCAGATGTCGATGTACGGCCGCAGGGTGAGGCCGCTGGGCAGCCAGCGGAACTTCCCCGAGACGTCCGCGAGCGGCTTCAGCGAGCTGGAGACCATCACGTAGACGGGTATCAGGACGAATCCGGTGAGCAGCGTCAGGAAGATCCGCCGGGACCACACGAAGGACCGCGGCGGTGCCATCGGCGAGCGGGGGGTGGTGGAGGTGCTAGACATCGGCCGTCTTCCTTCCCCGGGAGGTCAGCAGCAGGTAGACGCCGGTCACGACGAGCAGGAAGAGCAGCAGCAGCACGGACATCGCCGAGCCGGTGCCGAAGTTCCACGTCACGAAGGACGCCTGGTAGATGTGGACCGAGATGAGGTCCGCTGCCTCCGGGGCGGTCTTGCCGAACAGGACGAACGGCGTGTTGAAGTCGTTGAACGTCCACAGGAACAGCACCAGGACAAGGACCTGGTTCACCGGCCGCAGCGACGGCAGGGTGATGCGGCGCAGCTGCTGCCACAGGCCGGCACCGTCCAGGGCCGCAGCCTCGTAGAGCTCGCCCGGGATGTTCTGCAGGCCCGCCATGACGATCAGGAAGGCGAACGGCCAGCCCTTCCACACGGACACGGTGAGCAGGGCGTAGAAGCTGTTGTCGCCGATCAGCCAGAACGACGGCTCGTCGGTGATGTGCAGCTGGTCGTGCAGGACGTGGTTCACCAGGCCGTTGTCGTGCTGGAACATGAACACCCAGGTGATGACGGCCGCGTACACGGGCAGCGCGTACGGCACCAGGAACAGGGCCCGCAGCAGCCCGCGCCCCCGGAAGGTGTCCTGCATGTAGATCGCGGCGGCCGTGCCGATCAGCCAGCACAGGCCGACCGAGAGCAGCGTGAAGCCGATGGTGACGAAGAAGGAGTGCAGCAGCGCCTTGCCGACGGGCGCGTCGAAGTCCACCGACACCGAGTAGTTGTCGAGACCGGCCCAGGGCGCTGTGCCCCAGTCGCGGATGTAGAACTGCGTGAGCTCCTTGAAGCTCATCACGATGCCGATCACCATCGGCACCAGGTGGACCAGCAGTTCGAGGAGCAGGGCGGGCAGGAGCAGGAGGTAGGGCAGTCCGATGCGCTTGATCCGCCCGGTGCGGCGCGGGCCGCGCGCCGCACCGGGGGAGCTCTTGCGCACCGTCCGCTCGCCGGATTCGGCGGAGGCGGCGGTCGTGGTGGTCATGGCGGTGTCCGCACTCACTTCTTCGGCATCTGCTGCTGGGCCTTCTCGAGCGCCGCCTTCACCGACGCCGTGGTCACCGCGCGCCCGCCGGCGGCGTCGGCGAACAGGCCCTTGACGGCCGTACCGACCGCGGTCTCGAACTGGGACTCGTCGGCGACCTGCGGCAGCGCGGCCGCGCTCTTGGCCAGGGTGTCCTTGAGGACCGCGTTCGAGGGGGTGTTGAACGCGGCGTCCGTCTGCGCGCCCTTGACCGGCGGGATCGAGGTGTACGCCCCGTTGAGGATCTTCTGCTCGGCGTCACTGGTCAGGAACTTCACGAACTTCGCGGCGCCGTCGAGGTTCTTGGTGTTCTTGAACACCGCGAGGTTGATGCCCGCGACCATCGAGTTGACGTTCGTGCCCGTCCCCGGGGTGCCGGACTGCACGGGCACCGGGGCGATGCCGTACGCGTCCTCGCTCATGCCCTGCGACTTGAGGTTGGCGGACGCGGACTGCCAGAGCAGCATCGCGTTCTTGCCCTTGGCGAAGTCGCTCACGGACTGGTTCTGCGCGTACTCGGCGTTGCCCGGGGCGATGATCTTGTCTTTCGCCATCAGGTCGACGTACTGCTTGACCGCGGCGACGACCCCGTCGTTGGTGAAGTCGGCCGCGCCGTCGGCGGTGAAGAAGTCGGCCCCGTGCTGCTTGGCGAATACGAACGCGTGGTGGATGTTCTCCGAGGCGTTCGAGCCCTCCGCGCCGATGCCCCACTTGCCGCCCTTGGAGAGCTTCTTGCCGTCGGCGATCAGCTCGTCCCAGGTGGCCGGCGGGTTGGCGATGCCGGCGTCGGCGAACATCTTCTTGTTGTAGTAGAGCGCGTACGCCATCGAGTACAGCGGCACCGCGGCGGGGTCCTTGCCCTCGGCGCCCGTCGAGCCGAGCGCGGAGTCGACGAAGCGGTCCTTGCCGCCGATCTTGGCGAAGTTCTTCGCGTCCCACGGCAGCAGCGCGCCGGTGGCCTGCAGCGAGGCGCTCCAGGTGTTGCCTATGTTGAGGACGTCGGGGCCCTGACCCGACGTCGTGGCGGTGAGGATCCGGTTCAGCAGGTCGGACCAGGGAACGACCTCCAGCTTCACCTTGATGCCGGTCTGCTTCTCGAACTTCTTGAGTTCGGGCGCGAGGACCTTCTTGTCGATCTCGATGCTGGCACCCTGGTTGGACGCCCAATAGGTCAGCGTCTTCGGCGAGTCGTTGGACCCGCCGCTCGACGAGCCGCCGCCACAGGCGGTCGCGGCGGTCAGCAGAGAGATGGTGACCGCACCTGCGGCCGCGGCTCGGATTCTGCGCATGGCTGCTTTCGTCCCTTTCCCGGAGGGAGCGCATGAGGGGCGCCCGCGTTCACTTCCCGAACGATCCTCATGGCTTAATTTAGGACGTGAGTTAAGACCCGGAAGAAAGTCGCGTCAAGGGATCGCGCAGGGGTATCTTGCAGGTCGGCAGGCCGGAAGGGACATCACATGGCGGGGCGGAACGGTCGGACAGTGCGTGACCTGCGGCGGGGCAATCGCACCGCCGTACTGCAACGGTTGTATTTCGACGGGCCGATGAGCCGCTACGAGCTCGGTCCCGCCACCGGACTGAGTTCCGGATCCATCAGCAACGTGGTCGCCGAACTCGTCGCCGACGGCCTGGTCGAGGAGGCCGGCAGCGTCGACTCCGACGGCGGCCGCCCCCGCACCCTGCTGCGCGTGGTGCCCGGCAGCGGCCACATGATCGGCGTCGACGTCGGCGAAACCCGCGTCCGCATCGAGCTGTTCGACCTGACCCTCACCGAACTCGCCCGCACCGAAAGGCCGTTGGAACGCCAGGGCTACGAGGCCGACCGGCCGCTCAGGCGCCAGGAGTACGACGTCGACGTCATCGTCGGCCACATCCGCGACGGCATCGCCGAGGTCCTCGCCGAGGCGGACATCGCCCCCGACCAGCTCCTCGGAGTCGGCATCGGCGTGCCCGGCATCGTCGCCCGCACCCCCGAACGCGGCGCGGTCGTGCACGGCCAGACCATCGGCTGGGACGCAGTCCCGCTGGAATCCCTGCTCCGCTCCGCCTGCGAACTCCCCGACACCGTCCCGTACTTCGCGGACAACGGCGCCCGGACCCTCGGCCAGGCCGAGATGTGGTTCGGTGCCGGACGCGGCGCCCGCAACGCGGTGGTCGTCCTCTTCGGCTCCGGCGTCGGCGCCTGTCTCGTCACCGAGGAGGTGGAGAACGGCCGGTCCGTCGAATGGGGGCATCTGACCGTACGGGTCAGAGGGCGCCGCTGCCGCTGCGGCGCCCTGGGCTGCCTGGAGGCGTACGCGGGCGCCGAGGCGCTCCTGGACCGCTGGCGCGAGGAGGGCGGGCGGCCCCCGGAGGGCACGGACGAGGAGACCGCGCTCACCGCGATGCTCGCGGCCGCCTACCCGCCCGACGGCACCGAGGCCGATCCCGTCGCGCTCGCCGTCCTGGAGGAGACCGCCGAGTACCTGGGCGCCGGACTCTCCGACCTGATCAACCTCTTCCAGCCCGAGCGCATCCTCATCGGCGGCTGGGCCGGCCTCCAGCTCGGCTCCCGGTTCCTGCCCGCCGTACGCCGCTACGCCTCCTCGTACGCCCTGCGCTATCCCGCCCAGCGGGTCACCATCGACCTCGGCCGCCTCGGCCCCGACGCCGTCACGGTGGGCGCCGCGATCCTGCCGCTCGCCGACTTCTTCACCCGCGGCGGCCGACGCGCGGAACCCGCGCCGACGGGCCCGTCCCCGGCATGGCGCACGGCCCTGCAGGAGCGCGCGCCGCACTGACCCGGGGAGGGAGCCGATCCACGGCACCGGACGCCGCTGCCGCGGACATGAGGGAGTTCATACCGGCCTCGCGACACCGCGGACGCCACGGACGGGGCGTCCGACGCGTGGCTCACGCGAAGGCGTTCACCCCCGTCAGCTCCGCCGACAGGTCCCACAGCCGGGCGGCCTCACCGGGGTGGGTCGCGTAGGCGCGTACACCGGTCCGGGCGCCGTCCGCCGGAGCGGGCTCGGCGATGTCGCAGTCCTCGCAGTACACCCCGCCCAGGCCTGCCAGCTGCGGCGAGGTCGCGGCCCACACCTGGGTGGCCGCGCCCTGCTCGGGCGTCTTGAAGCCCTCGGGGTTCAGCGGCGTGCCGTTCTCGTCGATCCAGCCGCGCTCGACCATCTCCTCCTTGGGCAGGTGCCGCTGGAGCGGGGTGAGGATGCCGCCGGGGTGCAGAGAGAAGGCCCGAACGCCGGACTCCCGGCCCCGCCGGTCGAGCTCCACGGCGAACAGCACGTTCGCCGTCTTCGCCTGCCCGTACGCCTCCCACTTGTCGTAGCCGCCGCGCCAGTGCACGTCGTCCCAGCGGATGCCGGAGTAGTGGTGGCCGGCGGAGGACACGGACACGACCCGCGCCCCGCCCGGCTCGATCGCCGGCCAGAGCCGGTTGACCAGCGCGTAGTGGCCGAGGTGATTGGTGGCGAACTGGGCTTCCCAGCCGGGGCCGACCCGGGTCTCCGGGCAGGCCATGACGCCGGCGCTGTTGATGACGATGTCGATGACACGGCCTGAGGCGAGGAACCGCTCGGCGAAGGCGCGCACGCTGTCCAGATCGCCGAGGTCGAGCTCGTCGGTCTCCGCTCCGGGGATGCCCTCCAGCGCCTCGCGCGCGGTCGCCGGGCGCCGTGCCGGGACCACGACCCGGGCGCCCGCCGCGGCCAGCGCCCGGGTCGTCTCCAGGCCGAGACCCGAGTAGCCGCCCGTGACGACCGCGAGCTTGCCGGAGAGGTCGATCCCGTGGAGGACGTCGTCGGCGGTGCTCCGGGCGCCGAAACCCGAACCGATCTTGTGCTGTGCAGTGCTCATGCCTCGAACGCTACGAATTGGAGCGGACTCGAAGTCAAGCGGACACGAAACCGTGAGGTCGCGAGGTCGAGAGGATCCGAGGTCGAGAGGACGCGGCCGTCCGGGCGGGCGGTCGGCCGGGGAGCCCGCTTCGGGAAAGGGAAAGGGAAAGGCCCCGACCGGACGGGGGAATCTCGGTCGGGGCCGTCTGTGGTGGGCACGGATGGCGGTCGCCTCTCGGCGAAACGCTCCACAGGGCTTCAGCCGAACGATCGTCCCTGTGGGCAAAAGGTGAGGCCCGGGGACACTGTCCCATCCACACCCACGGGTGGTTCAACGGGCAACTACCCGTGAGTGTTCCCCGGAACGGCGCCGTCGGCGGTGACGTGCGTCACGGTGCCCTGCCGCCTGCCGCCTGCCGCCTGCCGCCTGCCGCCTGCCGCCTGCCGCCTGCCGCCTGCCGCCTGCCGCCTGCCGCCCGCCGCCTGCCGCCCGCCGCCCGCCGCAGGGTCTGCGGGGTGGCAGGCTCGGACCTGGATGCGGCCCCCGGTGAGGTCAGGGCTTCACCGCGACCGCTCCGAACTGCGGAACAGTGGGTGCGGAACCGGGCTCGGAGCGCCACTGCGAGCACGAGACCAGGCCCGGGGTGACGAACTCCAGGCCGTCGAAGAACGCCTCGATCTCCGCGCGGGTGCGGGCGGTGATCGGCGGGGTGGCGTTCTCGTTCCAGAACTTCATCGCCTCGATGTTGCCCTCGCCGCCGAGGTCGGCGTCGGTGGTCGGGTGGGTCAGGACGAGGAAGCTGCCCGAGGGGGCCGCCGCCATGATCCGGCGCACGATGTCCTGTGCCTCCTCCGTGTCGAGGACGAAGTTGAGGATGCCGAGCATCATCACCGCGACGGGCCGGCCGAGGTCGAGCGTCGCCGCGGCGCCCTTGACGATGGCGTCGGGACGGTGGACGTCGGCGTCGATGTAGTCGGTGGTGCCCTCGGGCGTGCTGGTCAGCAGAGTGCGGGCGTGAACCAGCACGATCGGGTCGTTGTCGACGTACACGATCCGCGACTCGGGGGCGATCCGCTGCGCGATCTCATGGGTGTTGTCCAGGGTCGGCAGCCCGGTGCCGATGTCCAGGAACTGCCGTACTCCCCGGTCGGCGGTCAGGTGGTGGACGGCACGGCCGAGGAAGTCGCGGTCCGCGCGGGCCACTTCGCGAATGATCGGGAACATGGACGCGACCTGATCGCCGACCGCCTGGTCGATCGCGTAGTTGTCCTTTCCGCCGATCCAGTAGTTCCAGACCCGCGCGTTGTGCGCCACGCTGGTGTCCAGCCTCGGTGACTCGCCTGACGGGCGCCGGCTCTCGCTCACGACTTCGTCTCCTCCCTGTGCGCCCACGCTGTCTTCGGGGCGGGTACGGCCGCCGACATGGCGACGGACCGTCGCCGTCATTGTGCCGCCCGTTGATCACCACGTCCGGTGAATCGGCTCGCCGACCGGAGACGGCCGACTTGGGGATTCCGAACCGTGCGCCGATCTGTCGCACCGTCAAGTTCGCGTGCGCCAAGAACCGTTGGCCGCCACGACCGAGTTGGCGATGCTGATGCTCCTTACAGGCTGCGGGCGGTGATGTCGCCGTAGGCGGTGGTCGCGCGGATGGTCAGGCCCGGGGTGCCGTCGGTGTTCTTGAGCGCGTTGTTGATCCGGCCGTGGCTGGTGCCGACGTCCAGGGACGCGGAGACTCCGTGGGCGGCGCCGATGGAGATGTCGCCGTGCTCGGTGCGCAGCGCGACCGTGCCGCGTACGGCCTCGGTGATGTTCAGGTCGCCCTTCTGGGTGCTGACCTCCGCGGGGCCGCCCAGACGGCCGACCGAGATGTCACCGGCGAGGAGGGTGAGGCGGGCGCTCGTGGTCTCGTCGAGCTCGACCGAGCCCTGAGCGCCCTCGAAGGTGACGTCGCCGAGCCGTCCGACGCCCCGGAACTCGGCGACGGCCGCCTTCGCCTCGACCCGGGAACCGGCGGGCAGTTGGACCGTCACCTCGACGGACCCGGGCGTGCCGAGGAGCCGGTTCTTCGCCTCCGGGGCCTCGATCCGCAGAACGCCGCCGTCGTACGTGACCTCGATCCGCTCCGCCGCCTTCACATCGCGACCCTTCGAGGCGTCCGCGGGCAGGATCTCGACGGTGGCGTCGGCGCGGTCGGCGGCGACGAGACGGATGTGTCCCGCGGGGATGTCGAGGACGGCGGAGATCGGGGCGGTGGTGTCGAACTTCTGCATCGTGCTCTCCTTCATCTGCCGCGTACGCTTCCGCGGCTCCTTGTTTCTGATGATGGAAACGCTACGTTGCATTCATGGATTCGACAACGTGTTAGTTGCGTGCAATGGCCGTAGCCACAGGTGAATGCAGGTATATTGTTGCAATGACTCTGACAATAACGCAACGGTCTCGGTGGTGTTTGTTGCAATGACGGATGAGTGAACGCTCCAGCGGAGACTCAGGGCGCCGCGGCGAAGGCGCCGCGACGAACGTCCCGCCGCGCGCTCCGTCTCAGCGGCTGCGGGCGTCGGCCGGTGTCTGCCGGGTCCTGGCCCAGGTGAGCAGGTCGTCCAGGGTCCACGTGGTGACGACCCGTTCGGCGGGCACGGCGCATTCCTCGGCTCGCGCGCAGCCGTGGATCTGCCAGTCCAATTGCCCGGGAGCGTGCGCGTCGGTGTCCAGAGAGAACAGGACACCCGCGTCGACCGCCTTGCGCAGCAGCCGGCGCGGCGGGTCGAGGCGCTCCGGACGGCTGTTGATCTCGACGGCCGTGCCGGTCTCGGCGCAGGCCGCGAACACCGCGTCCGCGTCGAACGCGGACTCGGGCCGGCCACGCCCGCTGAGCAGCCGCCCGGTGCAGTGCCCGAGCACGTCCGAGAGCGGATTGCGTACGGCGGCGACCATCCGGCGGGTCATCGGCCTCGCGTCCATGCGCAGCTTGGAGTGGACGGACACGACCACCACGTCCAGCTGTTCCAGCAACTCCGGCTCCTGGTCGAGCGATCCGTCGTCGAGGATGTCGCACTCGATGCCGGTGAGCAGCCGGAAGGGGGCCCAGCGTTCGTTCAGGTCCGCGACGACCGCCAGTTGCTCGCGGAGCCGTTCCGCCGACAGGCCGCTCGCCACGGTCAGCCGGGGCGAGTGGTCGGTGAGCACCGCCCATTCGTGGCCCAGCGCTGCCGCCGTACGCCCCATCTGCTCGATCGGGCTGCCGCCGTCCGACCAGTCGGAGTGCAGATGGCAGTCCCCTCGGAGGAGCGCCCGCAGAACTTCTCCGCCCTCGGTGAGCGGCCCCCCGGCCTCCCGCTCGACCTTCTCCAGGTAGCCGGGCACCTCACCGGCCAGCGCCTCCCGCACCACCTGCGCGGTCTTCGGGCCGATGCCCTTGAGCGACTCCAGTGCCCCCGTCGCCGCGCGCTCGCGCACCTCGTCCGCGGGCATCCCGGCGAGCAGGGCCTGCGCTGTACGGAAGGCCCGTACGCGATAGGTGGGAGCCAGGCTCCGCTCCAGCAGGAACGCGATCCGGTCCAGGGCCTCGACGGGGTCCATCGGCATTCCTCCCTGCGGTCGCGTCGGCCGCCGCGCGCTCCCCCCCAGCGTTGCCCAGTCACCGCCGGACCGCACGGCGGATGCCCGGCGGGCGGTGACGCGGCGGCTCTCCGGGCGGGCGCGGCAGGCGGCTCACCCACCTGGGCGAACCCGGGGATTTCCGCTGTTCCGCCGCGTGCCGGGCGGCGCGGGCGGGAGGCTCCCGGTGCTCCGCCGCTGACCCGCGAGAACCGCTTTACGCTCTAGCCATGACCGAAAGCGCGAGCCCTCACATCTCCCACCCACGGATCTTGGTGCTCGGGGTGCAGCCGGGCACGCCGCCGTTCCGGATCATGGAGATCGACGGCGAGATGGTCGGCGAGGCGAAGGCGATCACGGACGTCCTGGAGTACGCGGCGGCGTACGGCATCACTGTCCACGACCTCGACGACCCCGACGTGGTCCGCTGGGTGGGCGGCGACAAACTCACCTGGCAGCCGCGCTGACGCGGCCCGGCTGGACGGCGTTCGGAGTCCGTGCCGGTTCGGCGGCCGGGGCTGGGTGCCTGGCCGTGCCCGGTCCGGCCCAGGGGCGGCGTCTG
>NZ_JBHWVI010000255.1:0-11414 GCF_042737005.1 Streptomyces sp. NPDC060027 | reverse complement strand
GGGGCGGCTCCCACCGGAGCCGCCCCATAGCGTCGCCACTCGAGGTCCCGCCGTTCAAAGACCCCTGCGCGGTGCGGGCGGCAGCGCGGCCGGGATGTGGAGCATCCCGGTGCCGTGCTGGCGCGCGCCCGGCTGCCAGACGGCGGTCGCCGTCGAGGTCTGCCCGTGCTGAGCGGCGATCTGCCGCGCGGTCTGCGCCCCCGCGCTGTACGAGCTGTAGGAGTTGTACGAGCTCGACGAGCTGTACGAGTTCGAACCGCGCCCGAGGCTCCCGAAGGCCTTGAAGCCCAGGTCCTCCTCGCCGTGCCGGTCGCCGGGCAGAGTCCTGAAGGATCTGACCCACTCGGCGTGGAGCGCGTCGTAGATCGGCGTGGGGGACGGGTCGTCCTGAGGGTTCTGCACCGGTCGCGACGCCGGCACCTCTCTGCTCGAACGGTGGGAGGAGCCCGAGGGAGGGACCGGCTGGAAGGGCCGGCGGCCGGGGACGTCGTAGGTGTGCACATACGTGCCAACGACCCCGCCGCTCAACAGATGCGGCCGATGCGGTCATTTCGTAGGTCATCCGGAGTGACCGGCGCGCGCGAGGGCGCGGGGAACCGCGCGGACAACCCTCCCCGGCCGGAGCCGGCCGGATGCCCTCAGTTCCCCGGCGAACCCCGCCGAGCGCGCGCGTACCGCCCCGCCCTCACGTACCGGCGAGCGGCATCGCCGCCGCGACCAGCTTGCCGTTGGCCGCCGCCTTGTCGAGCGCGTCGCGCAGCAGGTCCTCCCGGGGCTGCCGGCCGATGGAGCCGACCGGCGCCGCGAACAGCAGCACCTGCTGGTGCTTGTTGGCGGCGGCGCGCCAGCTCTCGGTGACCTGGAGCGCCTGGTGCGCCTGCCACCAGGCGACGGGCGAGCCGCCGCCGGTGCCCGGCTGCAGCACGGCGTGCAGCTGGCCCATGGCGAGCAGCACGGACCAGCCGTGCAGGACCGGCGGCACCGAGTTCAGCTCGGTCGCGGGCATGAAGCCCTGCTCGATCAGCAGGGGCAGGAAGTCGTCGCCGATGTCGGTCGAGCCGGGGCGCACGATCGGCCCGGTCGGTTCGACGACGAGCGCCGGGTGCAACTCGCCGTTGATGAGGATGAGTCCGCTCGTGACGCCGAGCACGGCCTGCTCGGGGGCGGAGTCCGCGGGCGGGCCGTCGGGGTGGATCGAGCGGACGGCGCCCTGGAGCTGCTCCTCGGTCACCTGCACGACCTGTGAGGGCAGACAGGTGGCGTGGGCGAAGGCGAGGACGGCGGTCTCGTCGCCGATGAACAGGACGGTGCTGGTGCGCTCCTGTTGCGAGTCGCCCGGGGTGCGGCACGACGTGCAGTCGTAACTGCCGGGGGCGTTCTCTCCGGCGAGCAGCCGGTCGGCTTCTTCGTCGCCGATCTCGGCGCGTACGTCGTCGCTGACGTCGAGCATGCGCGGCACGGTGGCTCCTCGGGATGCGGTGCGTGGCGGTGCCGGGTGGCTCCCGGCCCATGAATCGGGGGTTCCCGGCTCATGAAGATGTCAACGGGTGATCTGTGGCCGGAGTCACGCTCGAGAGCGAACGGAATCGAACCATCCGACGCCCAGGGTGAAGTCGCCCCCGGAATTGGTTACTCCGAGTCAACTTCTGCGAGGCGTAGGGAAGTTGATGGGGTGAACTGGGTCACAGATCCCGGAGGGAGCAGGTCGACAAATCCGGAAATCACCCAATGAAGTGGGTGGCCGAAAATCGATGATACCTGCGGTAACGGCGAACTGGCCTCGAATGACAAAGAGTTGGTTGATATCGGGGCGCCCGGCTCCATAGATTCCTGCGCCGTGTGCACAGAGCACCGCTCGGGTACGTCCGCCGGCCGCACCACACCGCACTACAGCACAGCCTTCGGCGGACGGGGGCGGAGCGCGACGGCCGCGTCCTACACGCGGGCCGCCGCGTCCCGTCCTGGGGGACCCCGGGTGTTTGGAGAGGGAACTACATGTCCGCATGTGCCGATAGCACTCACGAGAACAGTCACAAGGCTCGTACGGCGAACAAGACGCGTACGACGGCGGTCCTCGCCGGGGCGGCACTGCTCGCCCCGCTCGGACTGCTCGCCGCGACCGGCGACGCCGCCGCGGCCGACAGTGGAGTGTGGGACCGCATCGCCCAGTGCGAGAGCGGCGGCAACTGGCACATCAACACCGGCAACGGCTACTACGGGGGGCTTCAGTTCTCCGCCGGCACCTGGCGCGCCTACGGCGGCACGGCCTACGCGCCGACCGCCGACCAGGCCTCCAGGAGCGCGCAGATAGCCGTCGCGTCCAAGGTCCAGCACGCACAGGGATGGGGGGCCTGGCCCACCTGCTCGGCCCGCGCCGGAGCCTACGGAAACGCGCCCGCCTCGGGTGCGGGGTCGGCCGCGGGAGCGGCGACCACCAAGTCGGCGCCCAAGTCGGCGCCCAAGTCGGCGCCCAAGTCGGCGCCCAAGTCCGCCCCGGCGAAGCAGGCACCGGCGAAGACGCCGGCACGTCCGTCGGGCCACACCAACCGCGGCTCGTCCCGCGGCGACTACACCGTCCGCGCCGGCGACACCCTGAGTGCCATCGCCGCGCGGCACGGGACCACCTGGCGGAAGCTCTACGCCGCCAACGAGACCGTCATCGGCGGTGATCCCGACCTGATCGTGCCCGGGCAGCGGCTCGACGTCTGAGCCCCGCTCCCCCTCGTCCCGGGCACGGGGCCCCGCCCGGTCGTCCGACCGGGTGGGGCCCTGGGCGGTCGTCCGACCGGGTGGGGCCCTGGGCGCGCCGGGCGCGGCTGGGCGGGAGGGGGCGACGGGCTGCTTAGCGTGGCCCGATGCCTTTCATGCCGACCAGCCGGACCCTGCCGACCAAGTGGACCGTGCCCGGTTCGCCGGGCGGCCGCGTCCGGTACGCGGCCGTGGTCGCCGCCGTACTGGCCGCCTTCGTTCCCCAGGCCGCGGCCGCCGTGCCGCGATCCGCGCTTCCCGGCCCCCGGACGGCCGGGGTGTCCTACGACTGCGCGGACGACGAGTGGCCCTGGGGCTGTCTCGCCGAGTGCGAGAGCAACGGACGCTGGCACGCGAACACCGGGAACGGCTACTACGGGGGGCTTCAGTTCTGGCCGCCCACCTGGAAGCAGTTCGGGGGGCTCGCCTACGCACCCCGCGCCGATCTCGCCACCCGCGCGCAGCAGATCAAGGTCGCCAAGAAGGTGCTGGCCGTCCAGGGGTGGGGAGCCTGGCCCGCCTGTGCCAAGAAGTACGGACTGCAGATCCGCTTCCATGTGGTGAAGGCCGACGAGACACTCTCGTCGATCGCCCGCAAGTACCGGATCAAGGGCGGCTGGCAGGCGCTCTACAAGGCCAACACGAAGAAGATCGGTACCAGTCCGGACCGGCTCAAGCCGGGCACGCAGCTCGTCATCCCCTAGGCCGCGCCCCGCTCCGGGCCGCCGCCTCGGCCGCCTCTCCGCTGAACACGACGGCGCCACGGCGCAGTTCATGGACGTACGTCGTCCGGCCCGGCCGCGCGCGCAGCCCCGGCGGCATGCGCTGCTCGGCGACCACCACGCACGCGTCGAGCGCGCCGAGCAGCTCGTACGTCCGGGCCGCGACCGTCGGCGACATACCCTGCGCGGGTTCGTCGACGAGCACCACGCGCGCGCGGGCGAGCAGGGCGCGGGAGAGGGCGAGCATGCGCTGTTCGCCCCCGGAGAGGGTGCCGGCGCGGCGGGGGAGGAGCGGTGACAGGTGCGGATAGGCGTCCAGGGCGGCCGTGATGTCGCCCGCCGCGAGCTCCAGGTTCTCGCGGACGGTCAGCGAACCGAACACGGCCCGGCGTTCCGGGACGAGGCACAGTCCGCGCCGGGCCCGCTCGAACGCGGGCACGCGCGTCACGTCGGCGCCGTCCCAGACGACGGCTCCCGCGGACAGCGGCACGGTCCCGGCGAGGGCGCGCAGCACGGTCGTACGCCCGGAGCCGTTGCGGCCCAGCAGGACGGTGAGGCCGGGGCCGGGGGCGACCAGGGTCACGCCGTGCAGGGCCTCCAGGGGGCCGTAGCGCACGCGCGCGTGGCCCAGGGCGATGCCCCTCATCCGCCGGTCCTCGTGTCCAGGACGCGGTCGGCGGGCCCCGAGGTGACGATCCGTCCGGCCGCCATGACGTGGACGGTGTGGGCCAGGTCGGCGACCAGATCGAGATCGTGCTCGACGACCAGGAGGGCCATGCCGTCCGCGGCCAGCGCCCGCAGCACGCGGGCCAGCGCGGTCACCTCACCGGTGTCGAGGCCGGCCGCGGGTTCGTCGAGCAGCAGCACCCGGGGGCTTCCGGCGAGCGCCCGGGCCAGTTCGACGCGCCGGAGCGTCCCGGTCGGCAGCCCCGCTGCGGGCAGCGACCGCACCGGCCCGTCCAGCTCGAACAGGCGCAACGCCCGCTCCACCGCCCCCGGATCGGCGATCCGCCCCTGCTCGGCGCCGACGCGCACGTTCTCGGCCACGGTCAGCGACGGGAAGACCGCCAGCTGTTGAAAGGTCCTCGCGATCCCCAGCCGCGTCCGCGCGTGCGCCGCGAGTCGGGTGATGTCCCGCCCGCCGAGCAGCACCCGTCCGCCCGAGGGCCGCAGCGTGCCCGCGAGACAGTGGAAGAGGGTGCTCTTCCCGGCACCGTTGGGCCCCACGACCGCGGTGACCCGCCCCGGCGGGATGTCCAGTGAGACCCCGTCGAGAGCGGTGAACCCGCCGTAGGCGACGTGGAGCCGACGGGCGGTCAGCGGGGGCGACGGAGTCCGGGCGGGGCGGCGGGTGCCGTCCGCCGCCGGGCTCGTCATGCCGGATCGGCCAGGAGACTCGGCCGCCACGGGGGGAGCCGGGGGCTCGGCGGGCGCCGGGCGGCCGGGTGGCCCGGCCGGTACCGCGGGAGGAGGACCGGCGCCCGGCGCCGCGGACGCCGGTCCCGGTCGCGGCTGCCGTGCCGGGTGCGTACCGCGTGCCGGACGCCGCGGGTCCGGCGGGCTCCCCGGCCCGTGGGCAGGCCGGCCCGGACGGCGGGAAGCGGGGGAGGCGGGGTGTGGTCGGTCGGAGGTTCTCGGCTGCCTCCGGGACAGGTCTGCCGGAGCCGTGGCCCCTGCGGGCGCCCGTGGCACGGGGGCCGCGGGGCGCGCCTCCGCCGCCGGGCGCAGGTTCCGGCGGACCCGCGCGCCCAGCGGGGTCAGGGTCGCCCCGCGGTGGAGCCGGAGCCGGGACGTCGCCGCGCGCAGCGCCTCGTAGGGGCCTTCGGGGAAGCGGCCGACCAGGACGGCGAGGACACCGACCAGGGCCGCGGCCACCCCGCCGCGGGCCCCCGCGTCGAGCCCGACCAGCAGCGCCGCGGCGACGAGCGCCCCGAGGACACTGTCGGCACCGAGCACGACGACCGCCGCGAACCAGAGCAGACCGCGGACGGGGTCGTAGGCGGTGGCGTCGAAGGCGCGCAGGCCCATGCCGAGCATGCCGCCGCCCAGCGCGGCCAGCGCGGCCCCCGCGACGAACGCGGTCAGTTTCAGGGCCGGGACGCGGACGCCCGCCGCCGACGCGCCCGCCTCGTGGTCACGCATGGCGGCCAGGGCGCGGCCGGTCCGGCCCCGGCGCAGCGTGTGCGCCGCGAGCAGCGCGGCCACCAGCAGGACCAGTTCGAGGACGTAGTACGCGCGGTCGCCGTCGAACCCGGCGGGCCGGCCCAGCGACAGACCGGCCACCGCGTACGGCTGGGCGAAGACGAAGCGGCTGACGCCCACGCCCACCGCGAAGGTGGCCACCGCGAGCGCCAGACCGTGCCGTCTGATGGCCGGCCATCCGGTGAGCACACCGAGCGGCGCCACCAGGAGCACGGCCACCGCCAGCGCGGCCAGCTCCGGCAGCCGGGGCAGCCCCGGGAAGCGGCCCGCCGCCAGCAGGGCCGTGAAGAGGGCGCCCAGACCGGCGTACGCGGCCTGCCCCAGCGAGATCTGGCCGCCGCGGCCGGTGACCACGACCAGGGACAGCAGGACGACACCGAGCGCGGGAACCTGGACCGAGGTGTGCAGGTCCGAGCCCGCGAGACCGAGGGGCAGCAGAAAAAGGACCACGGCCACGGCCCAGGCCCCGGGCGGCGTCGACACGCGGGCGGGTGCCGTGCGCGGGAGCGCGTCGCGGGCGCCGATGCCGGGCAGGACGAGCGCGGCGACCAGCAGCGCGACCACGAAGAGGTTGGCACCGACCGCCTGGAGCAGCGGTTCCGCCCACCCCGAGGGGTGCAGCCGGGTGAGCTGGCTCTGCGCGACGCCGATGCCCAGGGCGACGACGACGGCCACCGGCAGACTGCGCATCCGGGCGGCCACCGCGACCGCCATCACCTCCAGGACGAGCAGCGGCATGCCGTACGGGTCCAGCCGCACGTACGGCGCGAGGAGCACGCCCGTCAGGCCCGCCGTGAACGAGCCGAAGGCCCAGCCCGCCGCGGCCACCCGGTCCGCGTCGATACCGCCGAGCACGGACAGCGAGCGGTCGTCGACGACGGCTCGCAGCTCCGTGCCGAAGCGGGTCCAGCGGGTCACCGCGCCCACCCCCAAGGCCAGCGACACCGCCACCGCCAGCTGCCCCCACGGATCCGCCGACACCAGCGTCGGCGCGTCCGCCCGCGCCCCCGTGCCCCACACCAGCGCCGCCCCGCCGACCAGCAGCACGAAGACACCGATGGACGCGACGAGGGTCTGCGCCGGGTCGCCGCCGAGGACGGACAGCGGCCGGAACACGAACCGCTCCAGGGCCATGCCGATGGCCGGGGCCACCAGCAGCAGCGTCACCGCGGCGCCGAGCGCGAGCGGCCAGCCCCACTCGACCGTGAACTGACGCAGCAGATAGGCGCACACCATCGCGATCGCGCCCTGGGCGAAGTTGAGCACGCCGGTGGCGCGGTAGGTGACGACCAGCCCGATCCCCGTGAGCGCGGCGGCGCTGCCGACCGAGAGACCGGCGAGGGTGAGGTCGTACGTCAGCGAGGCCATCAGTCGTCCGGATCGGTGGGCGCTCGCTCGGGGTCGGACGGCCGTTCGGTGAGGGGCGGCCCACCATGGGCGGCGGAGGGCCGCCCGTGCCCGTCGGCGTCGGGTTCGTCGGCGTCGTCCGGTTCGCAGATGGGGCACGGCCCGAGGTCCCCGCTCGCCAGGACGCGCGAGTCGGCCGGCACGGCCTCCGGTTTGCCGACGACCAGGGGGCAGTCCGCGCGGTGGTACAGGGTGCCCCCGGGCACCATGAGGAGGTCGCCGCTGACGGCGAGCGGAGCGGCCGCCGCCCGCGCGGATTCCTCGGCGTCGACGGGCCCGGCGGCCACCAGCAGCCCGTACAGCTCCTCGACACGGGCCGCCGCCCGCGCGTTCCTGCCGTGCGTCAGCAGCACCGCGCCTGCGATGATCAGCGCGGCTCCGGGCACGGTGCAGGAGGCGAGGTAGGGCAGCTGACGTTCCGCGAATCGCTCACCGGAGATGCCGTACCAGCCGATGACGCACAGCACCGCCCCGGCGGCGAGCGCGGTCCAGCCGGCCCACAGGACGGGGTGCACGGTCCGCAGTCGAGCTGTCCGCATCCGGACTCCCACACGTCGTGTATCTGTCCATGTCAGCCAATGGCTTGCACTATGCCCTCTGGAAGCTGACCCTGAAAGCACCGGGCGCGTATGGCCCGGACCGACACCCGGTGGTGAGCCAGATGGTTCTCGGGAGCGACCTCAGGCGGGGGAACGCGCGGGCGGTGGCGGCGACGGCGGTTCTCGTCCTCGCCGCGGCCCTCACGGCATGCAGCGACGACAGCGGCGGCGCGAGTACGGCTCCGCCCACACCCTCCGTCGATCAGTCCACCAGCGCACAGCCCAGCGCCACGGCACCGCCCGACCCGGCGGCGGCCGAGCAGGAGATCAAGCAGAACTGGGAGAAGTTCTTCGACCCGGCCGTCTCCGCGAAGGACAAGCAGGCCGTTCTGGAGAACGGCGATCAGCTGGCGCAGGTGCTGCAGGGCTTCAACGGCGACCAGCGCGGCCAGGAGGTGAAGGCGAAGGTCGAGAAGGTCGAGTTCACCTCGCCGACCGACGCGAACGTGACCTACACGCTGACCCTGAAGGGAGCCACGGCCCTGCCGAACGCCTCGGGGACGGCCGTCGAGCAGGACGGCACCTGGAAGGTCTCCGTCAAAACGCTCTGCGCGCTGGTCCAGCTGAGCGGCGACGCATCCTCGAGCGCTGCCCCGGGCTGCTGAGCGGCGGTGCGGCGCACAGCGGCCGGGGCCGCCGTCGCGTGCCTGGTGCTCCTGCTGGGCACGGCCTGCGGCAGCCGGCTCCCCGAGAGCGACTTCGAGAACCGCGCCACGCCCACGTCCCGGGGAACCGCCGATCCGATCCGCGTCGGCGTCATCAGCAGCGCCACCAGCCCCGTCGGCGGCTCCGCCTTCACCGGACCGCGTGACGGGGCGAAGGCGTACTTCGACCGGCTCAACGCACGGGGCGGCATCGACGGGCGGCGGGTCGAGGTGCGGCTGTGCGACGACGGCGGCAGCGGCGTCGGCAACAACGAGTGCGTGCACCGGCTGATCGACGAGGACAAGGTCGTCGCCCTCGTCGCCACCACCGCCCTCGACTACGCGGGCGCCTCCCGGGTGTCCCACGCGCGCGTGCCGGACATCGGCGGCCAGCCCATCGGACCGGCGTACGACACCTATCCGCACCTGTACGGGATCTACGGCAGCCTCGCGCCGCGCGACGGCACGCCCGGCTGGGACGGCGAGCTGTACGGCGGCACCGAGGTCTACCGCTACTTCAAGCGCGTCCACGGCGCCCGCACGGCCGCCGTCGTCTCCTACAACCAGTCCGCCTCCGCCGCCTACGCCCGGCTGGTCACCCAGGGGCTCAGGGCCGAGGGCTACCGGGTCGTCACCGAACAGGTCGACTTCGCGCTGCCCAACTTCCGTGCCGCCGCGGCCGACCTGAAGGAACAGGGCGCCGATCTCGTCTTCGACGCCATCGACACCCACGGCAACGCCCAGCTGTGCAAGGCCATGGACGACGTCGGCGCCCAGGTCACCGCCAAGGTCACCAACGTCCAGAACTGGACGTCCAGCGTGCCCGAGGACTACAAGGACGCACCGCGCTGCCGCAACGCGCTGTGGGCGACGGGGTCGAGCCGCGACTACGAGGACGTCGGCGATCCCGCCGTACGGGAGTTCCGTGACGCGACCGCGGGACTGAAGACGCATTCCCAGTGGCAGCTGGAGGGGTGGGCGGCGGCGCGGTGGTTCACGGACGCGGCGAGAGCGTGTGCGCGGGCGGGCGTCACGCGCGGGTGCGTCGACGCGTTCATGGACCGGGGCGAGCCCTACACCGCGGGCGGGCTGCTGATTCCGGTCACGTACGAGCGGGCGGCGAACCCGCCGAGGACGCGACGCGCCTGCCTCTCGGTGGCTCGCTGGCGCGACGGCCGGGGCTGGGTCTCCCAGGGGGACATGAACGCGACCTGCTTCGACGTGCCGCAGATCGCCTACCGGCCGTGAACCGCTGTCCCGCTCGCCGCAGGGCGGCGAAGGGCCCGGCGACGGCCCCTCGCCGCAGGGAGGCGCAGGGCCCCGGCGACGGCCCCCGGAAACGGGCTCCCTTGCGGACAGTCGCTGTCCGCAAGGGCTGGCAGACTCGGAAGCATGTTGGAGACATCCGCACGACTGCTGCGCCTGCTCTCACTGCTGCAGGCCCACCGCGAATGGTCGGGCGCGGACCTCGCCGGGCGGCTGGGCGTCACCCCGCGCACGGTCCGCCGTGACGTGGACCGGCTGCGCGAGCTGGGCTATCCCGTCAACGCGAGCCCGGGCACGGGAGGCGGCTACCAGCTCGGCGCGGGGGCCGAACTGCCGCCGCTGCTCCTGGACGACGACGAGGCGGTCGCGGTGGCCGTCGGACTGCGCACGGCGGCCGGGCAGGGCATCGACGGCATCGGGGAGTCCTCCGTACGCGCCCTCGCCAAGCTGGAGCAGGTCCTGCCGAGCCGGCTGCGGCGCCGGGTCGGCGCCCTGAACGCCTTCACCGTGCCGATGCTGCGCGGTCCGCAGCCCTCCGCCGTGGACCCCGCCGTCCTCACCGAGCTGGCCAACGCCTGTCGCGACGGCGAGCGGCTGCGTTTTGAGTACCGCGACCATGGCGGCTCCTCGACGCGCCGCACCGTCGAGCCGTACCGGCTGGTGTGCACCGAGCGCCGCTGGTACCTGGTCGCCTGGGACGTCGACCGCGACGACTGGCGTACGTTCCGGGCCGACCGCGTCACTCCGAAGCCGCCGCACGGACCGCGCTTCACGCCCCGTACGCCCCCGGCGGAGGATCTGGCCGCGTACGTCTCCCAGGGCGTCTCCACGCGCGCGTACGCCACGAACGCCGTCGTCAGGCTGCTGGTGCCGCTGGAGGAGGCCGCCGCGCGGATCTCGCCCTCGACCGGCACCCTTGAGGCCGCCGGGGAGGACAGCTGCATTCTGCGCACCGGTGCGGCGAGCCTCGACGTCATGGTCATTCACGTGATGCTGATGGGATTCGAGTTCGAGATCGTCGAACCCGCCGAGCTCGCCGACGCGATCGGAACGGCCCGGGACCGGCTGTCCCGGGCACTGGAGAGACAGGGTTCTCGGGCGGCGCCGAGCACGGCCGCGATGCCGTAGTGGCCACCCGGAGCCGACGGATGTCGTGCGGGGGTCCTGTGCCGGAACCGTGTATTTCTTATGCGGCGTCAGCTTCCGCGTGACGCGGCGGAATCAGGGCACGCGGGAATGGAAAGGCGCCACCGGCCGTACGGATCCGCGCATTCCACATGGCTATTCGGGACGCCCTCCCGACGGTTCCGAATTACGTTCGAAGGCGTGCGGAACACGGAGGGAACCCCTCATACGTGTGACGGAGTTCGGCGAAACACGTGTCGTGATCCTGTGACAGAAGTGTGACCGGCGGAGGATAGGTGACTCCTGGTCGCCGATCGGGCTTCCGCCACCGGGGCGCGCCGCCTAACGTGGCGGTCATGGCACCCATTCCCCCCTCCAGCACAGAGCCGCAGGACAGTCCGGAGAGCTATGTCGGACTGGAGGTGAGCAGCGCCGAGGAGCGTGCGCGGGAGCACGGCTGGTCCTCGGTGCGCTCGCTGCCGCCCGGCGCGATCATCACGATGGAATACCTCGTGGGGCGGCTGAACTTCGAGGTCACGGACGGCACGGTGACGCGCTGCTGGAAGGGCTGAGCGCCCGGCCGCGACACGCCGTGCGCCCGGTTGTGGCGCCGGTGCGCCGGAACGCGAGGAGACCCCGGGACAGGAACGGCGAGGAGACCCCGGGACAGGAACGTGCGAAGGCCCCGGCTCGATGAGCCC
>NZ_JBHWVI010000254.1:0-11424 GCF_042737005.1 Streptomyces sp. NPDC060027 | reverse complement strand
GTTGACGGCCTTGCGCAAGCGCCGGGTCGCGCTCCTCGGCGTCGACGACCCCGAGCACCACGTCCAACGGCGCATGCTGGTACCGAGTTTCACCCTCAAGCGGACCGGCGCGCTGCGCCCCCGGATCCAGGAGACCGTCGACCGGCTGCTCGACCGGATGGCGGAACAGGGCCCGCCGGCCGAGCTGGTGAACGACTTCGCGCTCCCCGTGCCCTCCATGGTGATCTGCGCTCTCCTCGGCGTCCCTTACGGCGATCACGACTTCTTCGAGGCGCAGTCCCGCCGGCTGCTGCGCGGCCCGGCCGGCGCCGACAGCGAGGACGCTCGCGACCAACTGGACTCCTACTTCGGCTCGTTGATCGACCGCAAGCAGAGGGACCCCGGGGAGGGGCTCCTCGACGAGCTCATCCACGATCAGCTCCGCGAGGGAAGGATCGACCGGCAGGAGCTGATCTCCCTGGCCACCATCCTGCTCGTCGCCGGACACGAGACGACGGCGAACATGATCTCGCTGGGCACCTTCACTCTGCTCGGTCATCCGGAACAGCTCGCCGAGCTACGGGCCGAGCCGGGCCTGATGCCCTCCGCCGTCGAGGAGTTGCTGCGGTTCCTGTCCATCACGGACGGGCTGCTGCGGGTCGCGACCGAGGACATCGAGGTGGCCGGGCAGACGATCCGCGCCGACGAGGGCGTGGTCTTCTCCACCTCCCTCATCAACCGAGACGCGCACACCTTCCCCGAGCCCGACACCCTGGACTGGCACCGCTCGGCCCGGCACCACGTCGCGTTCGGCTTCGGCATCCATCAGTGCCTCGGCCAGAACCTCGCCCGGGCCGAGATGGAGATCGCGCTGCCGTCGCTCTTCGACCGGTTTCCCGGCCTGCGGCTCGCCGCTCCCGCAGACGCCATCCCCTTCAAGCCCGGCGACACGATCCAGGGGATGCTCGAACTCCCCGTGACCTGGTAGGGGATCATGGGCATGGGCATGGGCATGGGCATGGGCATGGACATGGGCATCGACCTCGACATCGCGATCGACAAGGACGTCTGCATCGGCGCGGGTCAGTGCGCCCTCGCGGCTCCCGGCGTCTTCACCCAGGACGACGACGGATTCAGCGAGCTGCTGCCGGACCGCACGGACGGCGCCGACCCGATGCTGCGGGAGGCGGCACGGGCCTGTCCGGTCGCCGCCATCACGGTGACGGAACGCGTCGGCTGAACCGGAGCGTGCCGCTATCACGGTGACGGAGCGCTCCGCTATCACGGTCACGGAGCGCGCCGCCATCGCGGTGACGGAGCGCTCCGGGCCGAACCGGGGCCCTACCGTGCTGACTTCAGCAGGAGCCGGGCCGCCGCGCGCGCCTGCGCGGCGGGCCCGGCGCTCCGGGTGATGCCCGCCGTGACCATGGCGCCCTCGGCGAGCAGGAAGAGGTGATCACCCAGCGCGGCGGGCAGCTCCGCGGCGCTCACCAGACCGGCCAGATACGCCCTGAACGCCGCCTTGTGCGCGCGGACCTGCGCGGCCACGCGCTCCGAGGTCGCACCGAGTTCGCCGTACGAGTTGATCCACGCGCAGCCGCGGAAGTCGGGTTCCGCGAACCACAGGCCCAGCCAGTCGAAGACGGCGAGGATCCTCCGCTCGGGATCGCGCTGCCCGTCGACGTGCTCGGCGAGCCGCTCCCGCCAGCGGATGTCGCGCCGCTCCAGATACGCCTCCACCAGCTGCTCCTTCGCCGGGAACAGCTGGTAGAGCCGTTTGAGCGAGACCCCCGAGGATCCGCGGATGTCGTCCATCCCGACGGTGTGGATACCGCGGCCGTAGAACAGCCGCTCCGCGGCGTCGAGGGCCTGCTCCCGGGCGAGCGCGAGCGCTTGCTCCCGGGCGGTCGTGCTGTCCATGCGGAGGGCTCCTTGACGGGAGAACGGTCGTTCTCTACCTTAGCCGAGGAGTGAAGGAGAACGCTCGTTCTCCTTTCATCGGATCCACGCCCCTGTGCCGAGGAGTCCCCATGACAGCCCGCCCGCCCCTGCCCCCCTTCACCCGCGAGACCGCCCTCCAGAAGGTCCAGGCCGCCGAGGACGCCTGGAACACCCGCGACCCGCACAAGGTCTCGCTCGCCTACTCGGAGGACTCCCACTGGCGCAACCGGGACACCTTCGTCACGGGCCGCGCCCGGATCGTCGAGCTGCTCACGGACAAGTGGGCGCGCGAGCACGAGTACGCCCTGCGCAAGGACCTGTGGGCCTTCGACGGCAACCGCATCGCCGTACGTTTCCAGTACGAGTCGCGGGACGCCGACGGCCAGTGGTGGCGCTCGTACGGCAATGAGCTGTGGGAGTTCGACGAGCGCGGTCTGATGACCCGGCGCGAGGCCTCCATCAACGACGTGCCCATCGAGGAGAAGGAGCGCCGGATCTTCGGGCCGCGCCCGGAGTCGGAACGCGGAGCGGCCTTCCCTCTGCGGTAGGGGAGCGGCCTTCCCGCTGCGGTAGGGGTCCGGGATCATCACTAGGGTTCCCGTGTGAGCGCACCCACCGAGAAGCCCTTCCTCTACGTCGTCGTCTGCGCGGCGGGCATCGCCGAGGACATCGGCACGTTGATCACCGCGGCCCAGGAGCGGAACTGGGAGGTCGGCGTCATCGCCACCCCCCAGGGCCTGGGCTTCTTCGACGCGGCGGCGGTCGAGGCGCGGACCGGCCGCCCGATCCGCTCGGCCTGGCGGGCCCCCGGCGACCCGCGTCCCTTCCCCGCGCCGGACGCGGTGGCCCTCGCACCGGCCACCTTCAACACCGTCAACAAGTGGGCGGCCGGCATATCCGACACCCTCGCCCTCGGAACGCTGTGCGAGGCGTACGGACTCGGCGTCCCGATCGCCGTACTGCCCTGCGTGAACGAGGCGTTGGCGGCTCACCCCGCCTATCGCGCGAGTGTCGAGCGGCTGCGCGGGATGGGCGTGCGCTTCGGCGACCCGTACGCCGGGAAAGTCCAACAGGACGGCGGGGGAACGGACTTCCGGTGGGAGCGGGTACTCGACCTGCTGACGCCCGCCGGGTGACGTCGGATCGGCTCATGGCCGGTGGAAGATCGTGATCGAGTGGCCGACCTCGTCGACCCGGCGGCTGGTGGCCAGCAGGGCCTTCAGCCGGGCGTCGGCCTTGTCGATCGACGTGTCGGAGACGACGAGCAGCCCGTGCACCCGGTCCGCGGGCACCTCGCGCGGATCGGCCGCGTCGATGCCGTAGGCGGACGGCACACCGGCGCCCTTGTACACGAGCCACACCTTCTCGCGCGGGTGGTCGCGCTCCAGCCGGTCGGCGAGGCGTCCGAGGTCCTGGCCCCAGTCGACGTTCGAGTCGTGCAGACGCAGGTACGTCTTCTCCGGGCCGCCGAACGCCTCGTTCGAGTACGGCAGGTAGTACGGGTACGTCAGCAGCGAACTCACGCCGACGAACAGGACCAGTGCCGCCGTGACGATCCCCGCCCACCGCCGGCGCACGACGACGACACAGCCCGCCGCGACCGCGAGGAACACCGGCATGAACAAGGCGTAGCGCACGCCGAGATCACGGGAGCCGGTCATCGCCGTGGCCAGCAGCAGCGCCGGAGGGATCAGCAGGTAGGGGGCGGCGGGCCGCAGCCGCCGCACGGCGAGCAGCGCGACGGAACCGGCCGTCCACAGGGCCGCCATGCCGAGCGGGGTCTTCACCAGCAACGCGGCCGGCAGGTAGTACCAGAGGGAGCCGTGGTAGAGACGGCCGAAGAGGAAGCCCGCCCAGACCGTGTTCTCGAAGCCGAACTGGACCCGCATCCCGTCCCGGTACGGCCGCGGCACGGGCAGCCCGTCGATGATCAGCGCGCGCAGTCCGTGCACGGCGGGGAGGTCCACGGGCGCCGCCCAGCGCAGCCGCGGATCGACGGCGAGATAGGTCGCCCACACCACCGCGACAGCCACCAGAGCCGTCCCGGCCGCGGCTGCCGCACCGAGTCCGAGCAGCCGGGCCTTCGCCCGTGCGTCGCTCGGCGGTGCGGCGGCGGGGCCGGAGCGGCCCGCGCGCCACACGGACAGGACCGTGAGGAGCAGCAGCAACGGAACGGCCGGCAGCATGCTCATCTTCGTGGCCACCGCCGCGCCGAGCGCCATTCCGGAGAGGGGCACGTACAGAAGCGGCCGTCGCCCGGCCCGCCACACCAGCCACACCGACGTCAGCAGGAAACCCGTCGCCGGCACGTCGAGCGTGGCCAGCGAGCCGTGCGCGATCACGTCGGGGGAGAACGCGTAGAGCGCGAGGGCGACCAACGCGCCCACGCGGCCCACGAGATCACGGGCGAACGCGAGAACGACCAGGCCGAACAGCAGCGTCAGGACGATCACCGGCAACCGTGCCCACAGCATCACCCGCCAGGGATCGTTGCCGGACTCGTACAGCAGACGCCGCCCGAGTTCCGTCTGATCGCCCTGGAACGCGGGATCGAGGTGCGGGCGCGCGAACAGCAGCCCGCTCCCGATGATCAGCTTGCCCAGCGGTGGATGCTCGGGGTTGTAGCGCAGGTCGTGCTGCTGGACGTAGACCGTCGCCGTGCCCACGTACACGGGTTCGTCGATCGTCGGCGACTGCTCCACGGCCGTACTGACCATGGCGAAGGCCATCTGGGCCAGCAGCAGCACCACGGCCACGACGAACAGCGACCGCCGGTGCCGCCGCAGCCGCTCGAAGCGGCGCGGCGGCGCCCCCTCGCCGCTCACCGGCACGCGGTCGTCGTGCCTGCTGGCCATGAATGTCGGCATGCCCTTTGTTACGTCCGCTCCCTAGGGGCCTGCTCATCGGCCGGCCCCCGGATTCGGGCGCGCGTCGAGGCGCCGGCCGTGATCGTCCGGCCGGCGCCCGGGCAGGGGAGTCATGAGTATGCCCGGCCTTCCGCGCGACTCAAGGGGTCGCGCGGGGCTCCGCGCGTGCTGCGGGGTGTGCTCGAACTCGGCTCAGTAGGGGGAGGCCGGGTCACGCGGTCCCGCCGAGACCGCCCTGCGCAGGGCGGCCCGCCAAGCGAAGGCCACGGCCAGCTCGACCAGGCCGATCAGCACCATCCACAGGCCGAGCAGCCGGGTCAGGGCGCGGGCCGACTCGGTCGGCAGCGCCAGCACGACGATCCCGGCGATGATGCCGATCGCCGCCGCGCACAGGACGAAGCCGCGGTGCGGCAGGTCCTTGCTGGCAATGGCCGTGTACGCGGTCAGCACACCGGACACGAGCCAGACGATGCCGACGATCAGGGACAGCGCGGCGATGGTCTGCAGCGGGTTGCGCAGGCACAGGACGCCCGCCAGTACGTAGAGCACGGAGATCAGGAGAGCGGCGAACCGGTTGCCCTGCTCCCGGTGCCCGAAGACCGACACGAAGCGGAACAGGCCGATCACCAGCAGATAGAGACCGAGGAGAACCGCCAGGATGTGCAGGGTCTCCTCCGGCCAGACCAGGACCAGGATGCCCGGGATCAGCGTCGCGAACGCCGAGCCGAGGAGCCAGGTCCAGGAGGCGCCGACCCCGGCCAGCACCGCCGCGGGGTCACCCGGGGGTGCGGAGACCGACCCCTCGGGCCTGGGCTCCGATCCGGTGTGCGGCGCCGAACCGCGCGATTCGGTCATGGTTCCTCCTCACGTCGTCGAGCGGACCATTGCCGGACCGCCGACGGGACGGTGGGTGGATTCCCGGCCTCCAGCGTCCCGTGCGCCGGCGCCCGGCGGGTCACCCCCGACGGGTGATCCTCGTGGCTACTCCGGCAGTTGGCGCATCTCCACCACCCGCAGCCCCAGCGACCGGCAGCGGGCCAGCAGCCCGTACAGATGCGCCTCGTCGACGACCGGTCCGAACAGGATGGTCTGCCCGGAGATCAGCACGTGGTCCATCTCCGGGAACGCTTCGGAGAGCGTCTCCGAGAGATGTCCCTCGACGCGGATCTCGTACTGCATGTGGGGCTCCCCACGGCGAGTGGCCCGGGGCAGGCGGACGGCACCCTTCCCCACGATCATCCGCCGTGCGGCCCCGCCCGCCCTCACCCTCAAAAGGTGAACCTCGGCCCGGGAGAGTCACCTCGGCCCGAGGCCCCGCCTCTCGCGTTCACGCCGGCCCGAGAGAGTCGGCCGGGGCGCCGGGGCCGGCGGATTCCTTCCGGCCCGACCGCCCGGTCGGCAGATGCGTCGTGACCAGGAAGCTGGCCAGGGTGATGCCGCCGGCCGCGAGGATCGCCGCCTTCAGTCCGTTCAGCTGCGCGGTCGCGTAGGAGTCCGTGACGGCGTCCACCTCGGCCGGCGGCAGCCCGGCCTGCTCGGCCGCCGAACGCACCTGGTCGGTGGGGACGAAACTGATGCCCGCTTCGAGCGCGACACCGGTCTGCTCGCGCGCCTCCTGCGACACGTCCGGATTCTTTGCCACCTGGGTGGTGAAGGCCTGGGCGAGGGCGCCGATCAGGATCGACCCGATGAGCGCGGTACCCAGCGCGGAGCCCAGATTCTGGGCGGTGAACTGGAGCCCCCCGACCTCGCTGCGCTCCTCCTCGCCCACGCTGGACTGCACCACGTTGCCCAGCTGCGAGGCCATCAGGCCCATGCCGACGCCCAGCAGGGCCATGGCCCCGGCGAACTGGGAGTCGTCGATGACCGGGTCGATGGTGCCCAGCAGCCACGCGATGGCTCCGAGCAGGGTCAGCAGCGCCAGCCTGACCACCCGGCGCGGCCCCATCACCCGCCCCAGCCGCGACGCCAGTACGGAGGCCACCAGCATGGTGACGGACACCGGGAGCAGCCGCAGTCCCGTCTGGAACGCATCGAAGCCCTGCACGACCTGGAGGTAGAGCGGGATGGCGAAGAACAGCCCCAGCAGGATGAGGTTCTGGCTGACCAGCGTCAGCAGACCGGAGCGCAGCGGCAGTATGTGCAGCAGGGAGAGATGGATCAACGGGTCGGCGCCGTGCGCCTCCCTGCGGCGTTCCCACTTGGCGAAGACGGCCAGGACGAGCACCCCGGCGGAGACGACGAACAGCGTCGGAGCGAATCCGAAGACGGTGAAGGGCGGGTTTCGGGGCTGCACCCATCCCCAGGAACTGCTCTGGAGCACGCCGAACACGCCCAGCGCCAGCCCGGCCGCCGACAGCGCGGAGCCCACGCCGTCCAGCCGGGGCCGGGGCTCGGGCCGGGCCGCTTCGGTGATCACCCCGCGGAAGAGGAGCATCACGACGACGACCACGACCTCACCCGCGAAGACCAGCCGCCAGGTGAGGTACGTCGTCACCCAGCCGCCCAGCAGCGGTCCGACCGCGATTCCCGCGCCGGCGAGCCCGCCGATGACGCCGTACGCGACGGCCCGGTCCCGTCCGGTGTAGGCCTCCGCGACGAGGGCGGCCATGGCCGGCAGCACCATGGCGGCACCGAGTCCCTCGATCACCGACCAGCCGAGCGTGAGGACCCACAGGGTGGGAGCCACGGCGGTCAGGGCCGACCCGACGCCGTAGACGACCAGTCCGAGGATGAACAGGCGACGGCGTCCGAGGATGTCGCCGAGCCGCCCACCGGTGGCCATGAAGGCCGCCATGACCAGCGCGTAGAGCGTGATGACGGCCTGGATGGCGGTGACCTCGGTGTCGAAGTCCTCGACCAGCTGGCTGATGGACACGTTCATCACGGAGGTGTCGAGCACCATCAGGAACTGGGCCGTGCCGAGCACCATCAGAGCGCGCCAGTGCTTCACCGGTAACCACCTCATCGAGTCGGCCCGCGACGCTGGTGCGCCGGAGAGTGGCGTCCGGCCCCTGCTCCGCTCCCATGACACCCGAAGAACGCGCTCCGCGCCTCACCCGCCGCGGGCGACCGGAGTCTGCCTTGCGACTTTCGGCACAGCGGGTGACGATCAGTGTGCGGGGGTTACGCCGGGGAGGGAGCTGTGGACCCGGACCGCATCGGATCGAACACGTCGCCGCAGCCGAGAGATCGCGGAGGCATAACCCCATGGCAGGGCTCCTGACCCCAGGGGGTGACCCCCTGCTCGCCGTCCGGTTCACGGTCCCGGACCTGACGGAGACCTTCGTACGCAGACCACGTCTGGTCGTACGTCTCGCCGAGGGTGTTCAGGGCCCCCTGACCCTGGTGAACGGACCCGCGGGCGCGGGCAAGACACTGCTGGTCGCCCACTGGATCTCCACCATGGACCACCCGGGTGACGTGGCCTGGCTGACCGTGGAGCACGAGGACATCGGGCCCGGCATCTTCTGGACGTACGTCCTGGAATCCCTGCGGCGTCACGGGGCGGATGTCCCGGACGACATCGGAAGCCCTTCCAGCCCCGGCGATGTGGACCACTCGCTGCTGACCCGGCTCGCGGCCTGGCTGAGCGAGCGCGCGGAGCCGGTGATCCTGGTGCTCGACGAGTTCGACCGGGTGGGAGCCTCGGCGGAGGTCGCCGACGAACTCCAGTTCGTCCTGCGCCACGCGGGCGGCGGTCTGCGCCTCGTGATCATCAGCCGTACCGAACCGCAGTTGCCGCTGCACCGCTATCGCGCCGCCGGAGAGGTCGCCGAGGTCCGGGGCGCCGACCTGGCATTCGTGCCGGGCGAGACGGCCGCCCTGCTGAGCCGCCACGACATCCGGCTGTCGGACGACGGCGCGCGGTCGCTGACGGAGTGGACCGGGGGCTGGGCCGCGGGGTTGCGGCTGTGCATCCTCGCGGCACAGCACGTGGACGATCCGGACACGTTCATCAAGAACTTCGAGGCGGGCCAGAGCACGCTCGCGGACTTCCTGCTGGCCGAGGTGCTCGAGGCGCAGTCGGACGAGACACAGGACCTGCTGCTGCGCTCGAGCATCCTCGAACAGATCAACCCGGAGCTGGCCAACGCCCTGACGGGCCGGGACGACGCGGACCCCATCCTGGCCGGACTCCAGCACGCCAACGCGTTCGTCGAGGCCATCGGCCACTCGTGGTACCGGCTGCACCCCCTGTTCGCGGAGATCCTGCGCGTCCATCTGCGCGTCAGGCTTCCGGGTGTCGAACCCGAACTGCACCGGCGGGCCGCCCGGTGGCTGAGCGACGCGGGACTCTTGGCGGAGGCCCTGCCGCACGCGGCGGGGTCCGGCGAGTGGGAGCTCGCGGCGGGCCGGTTCATCGACGAACTGGCCATCGGGCAACTGCTGACGGGACTCGACGCCGAGCGGCTCGACGGACTCTTCGCCGCCATGGCCCCGGACGCCGCAGGGCCGGCCGCGTGCCTGGTCCGCGCCGCCCGTGAGCTGAGCCGCCACGACGTCGACCGGGGCCTGGAACATCTGCGCCGGGCCGGGGAGAACCTGACCGGCGAAGGCGCCCACGCGGCGGCCCTGCGGCTGAGCCACGCGCTGCTGCGGGTGTTCGCCGCCCGGCTGATCGGCTCGGCCGACATGGCGGACGCGGCGGCCGAGGACGCGGCGGCGGCGGAGCGGTCCCTGCCGGCCGAGCGGCTCGAACAGCACCCGGAGCTGACGGCCCTGATGCTCACCGACCTGGGATCGGCGCAACTGTGGGCGGGGCGGTTCGACGCCGCCCGGACCGCGCTGTCCTCGGCCGTGCGGGTGGACGAGGGACCGTCCACCGCGTACCCCCGGCACGAATCGCTCAGCCGGCTCGCCCTGATCGACCTCCTGTGCGGCCGGCCGGGCCGCGCGGAGTCGCACGCGCGGGCGGCGGTGGCCGAGGCGGAGCGCTCCGGGCTGCCGCCCGCCGCCCGGACCGGGGTCGCCCAGCTCGTCCTGGCGGCGGTCGCCGTCGACCGTGACGATCTGGCCGCGGCACAGACGCACCTGGACCAGGCGACCGCCTCCTCCTCGGCCTCGCACGATCCCGTCGCGACGGCGGGCCTCGGCCTCGTACGCTCCCGGATACTGCTGGCCAAGGGGCATCCGAAGGAGGCGTTGCGCGTCCTGCAGGAGCTGCGGCGCCCCCCGCAGGGGGTCGAGCCCTCGCCGTGGGTCGCCGACCGGGTCGCCCTGGACATGTCCACCGCGCACCTGGCGCTGGGTGATCCGCTCGTCGCGATGGAAGTGCTCGCGGAGGAGGGGACCGCCGGGCCGGAGGCCGCGGTGGCCGCCGCCCGCGCCCGGCTCGCCACCGGCGACGAGGAGGCGGCGCTCGTGCTGCTCGACGAACTCTCCACCGAGCCGGACGAGGGGCCGGGCGTCACCGTCCGGGTGCTGCTGGCGCGGGCGCAGACCGCGGACGCGCTGGGCGACGAATCCACCGCACAGCGGCTGGTGGCCCGGGCCCTGCGCCTGGCCAGGCCGGAGCATCTGAGACGGCCGTTCGTGGAGGTCGGCCCCTGGCTGCGGTCACTCGTGCGCCGCCGGCCCGCGCTGGCGCTGGGCCAGGAGTGGCTTCCGTCGATGGCCGGGGTCCGGGTCACGGTGCCGGCCCCGCAGACGGGTCCGGCACCGGTGATCGAAGCGCTCAGCGACCGTGAGCAGGAGGTGCTGGAACGCCTGGCGCAGATGATGTCGAGGGAGGAGATCGCCGCCGACCTGCATCTGTCGGTCAACACGGTCAAGACCCACCTCAAGAGCGTCTACCGCAAGCTCGCTGCGACCCGCCGGGGCGAGGCCGTACGACGAGCCCGCGACCTGCACCTCCTGTGATCCGCGGTCGCGGGCGCTCGGTCGGGAGACCTGGTCGGTCGTCTCCCGACCCGTCTCCGAGACCCGTCTCCGAGACCCGTCTCTGAGACCCGTCTCCGAGACCCGTCTCCGGGACCTGGACCTGTCCTAGTCGGTGTCCGCGTCCGGTCGTGCCACGCAGAGTGCCCAGATCACGAATCCGTACAGGGCGATCAGCGTCAGCGACCACACGGGGTAGTACGGGATGGAGAGGAAGTTGGCGATGATCAGCAGCGCCGCGATGCCCACGCCGATCACGCGTGCCCAGGTGGCCGCCATGAACAGGCCGAGGCTCACGACCACCGCGACCGCGCCGAGTGCCAGGTGGATCCAGCCCCAGCTCGTCAGGTCGAACTTGAAGACGTAGTTCGGGCTGGTGACGAAGACGTCGTCCTCGGCGATCGCCATGACGCCCCGCAGGATGTCCAGGACGCCGGAGACGAACAGCATCACCGAGGCGAAGATCATCAAGCCGCCGGCCGCCGTCATGGCGGTCTTGGAGTGGGTGTGATGCTGGGTGGTTGCCATGGCAGAACCTCCGATGCAGGGCTGCGATCGCAGCCACTCACCCCGAGCCTGCGACAGCCGGGCCCCTCCGGCCTCACCCCCTAGGGGTGACGATGAACGGACACGCGTCCCCGAGTCTGTGAACCAGGGACCAGAGACCAGGGCCGGAGCCCGAGGGGGCCAGGGCTGGAGCCCGAGGGACCGGAGCCGGAGCCCGGCCGAGGGCCGAGGGCGGGGCCGACCCGGCGAC
>NZ_JBHWVI010000253.1:0-11599 GCF_042737005.1 Streptomyces sp. NPDC060027 | reverse complement strand
GCCCCTGCCCTTCCCGTACCCGGGGCTCCGCCCCGGACCCCGCTCCTCAAACGCCGGAGGGGCTGAAATCTTCCCCGACCCCGACCCGCAACGCGCCGACGCCGGACGCCCGCTGCGTCGCGTCGGTCAGGGGCCGGAGGTCGCCTCCGGGGGGACCGGGCCGGAGGTCGTCGCGCCGGTCAGGCCGAGGAGCAGGATTCGGGTGAACGAGCGCACCCACTCCTCGTCCGCGGGTTCCGCGCTGACCAGGGTGCGATGGACCACCGCTCCGGCGACCACGTCGAAGATCAGGTCGGCGGTGCGGGCGGCGGCCGCCGGGTCCGTCTCCGGGGGGAGTTCGCCCCGGGCCTGGGCGCGCGCGCGGCCCTCCATGACCAGGCGCTTCTGACGGTCGACGATCGAGGTGCGGATGCGTTCGCGCAGCGGTTCGTCACGGGTGGACTCCGCCACCACGGCCATCAGCGCCGTCTTCGCCTCCGGGCGGTCCAGGATCGCCGCGAACTGGAGCACCACACCCTCGATGTCGGCGGCCAGACTGCCCCGGTCGGGGAGTTCCAGTTCGTCGAAGAGGACGGCCACCGCGTCGACGACGAGCTCGTTCTTGCCCGCCCAGCGGCGGTAGAGGGTCGTTTTGGCCACCCCGGCGAGGGTCGCCACGTACCCCAACGTCAGTTTGGACCAGCCCAGTTCGACCAGCGCGGCGCGTGTCGCCTCCAGGATCGCGGCGTCCGCGGCGGCGCTGCGGGGGCGGCCCGTGCGGGCGGCCGAGGAGCGACATTGCATGTCAGTGACCATATCTGGCCCCTTCACCGTCGATATCCGGCGGTTATGTGAAGCCGTGAGGGAGATCACCGGAAGACGGCACACGGGCAGGTCTCCGTACAGTTACGCTACGACTCGTAGCGAAAGCTCGACCGCGGCGACAACCGCACAGGCGTCAGGTGGGGACCCGGCGCCGAACAGGCCTGACACGGCTTGGCTTTCACGACGCTTTTCACACGTGCGCGAGGAAGGGGGAGGATGTACTCATGCAGCCACGGAACATGTCCATGAGCGGAGTCGTCGACCTCGCCGCGGTGAAGGCGGCCCAGGAGGCCAAGTCGAAGGCGGAGCAGTCGCGCGCCGAAGCGGCCAGGCAGGGCGGCGGAGGCGGGGCCGTGACTCCCGCGAGCCTTGTCATCGACGTCGACGAGGCGGGATTCGAGCAGGATGTCCTGCAGCGCTCCACCGAGGTGCCGGTCGTCATCGACTTCTGGGCCGAGTGGTGCGAGCCCTGCAAGCAGCTGAGCCCGGTCCTGGAGCGGCTGGCCGTCGAGTACAACGGGCGGTTCGTGCTCGCCAAGATCGACGTCGACGCCAATCAGATGCTGATGCAGCAGTTCGGGGTCCAGGGGATTCCGGCCGTCTTCGCGGTGGTGGCCGGTCAGGCCCTGCCGCTCTTCCAGGGGGCCGCCGCCGAGGCGCAGATCCGCGGGACCCTCGACCAGCTGGTGCAGGTCGCCGAGCAGCGCTTCGGCCTGACCGGCCTGACGGTCGACGGGGACGCCGAGCCCGTCGGGGTCACCGAGCCCGAGATGCCGGCCGGACCGTACGACGCGCTGTTGGAGGCCGCCGTACAGGCGCTGGACGCGGGCGACTTCGGCGGTGCCGTCCAGGCCTACAAGAACGTCCTGACCGACGACCCGGGCAACACGGAGGCCAAACTGGGCCTGGCCCAGGCCGAGTTGCTCCATCGGGTGCAGGGTCTCGATCCGCAGCAGGTGCGCAAGGACGCCGCCGAGAAGCCCGGCGACGTGCGGGCGCAGATCGCCGGAGCCGACCTGGACCTGGTCGGAGGCCATGTCGAGGACGCCTTCGGGCGGCTCATCGACACGGTGCGGCGCACGGCGGGCGACGACCGGGACGCCGTACGGCTCCGGTTGTTGGAGCTCTTCGAGGTGGTCGGGGCCGACGACCCGCGCGTTGTCGGGGCGCGCAGGGCACTGGCCAGGGCGCTGTTCTGACCTGTCCCTAAACGCCAGGGCCTGTGATGCCCAGGTGAAAGATTGGCCGACAGAGGGGCAAGTGGCCGCGCTTTACCAAAACTTGGTAAACGCGGCCGCTGTTACTCGTAGTAAGTCGAGGGCGTTGAACTGTCTGGTTCCGTCCATCAATAAACCGTTGTGTCACCCCAGGTGGCACCACCCTGCGTCGCCACCCGATACCGACGGGTCGTTGTTCGGTTATCCCGCCGTTACTAGCCAGTAACGAACCCCCTTGTGCGCGCGGCGAGAATGCACCACGATCGGCGACGCTCGGTCCATTACCGCACCCCGACAGCCAATCGGGTCGGCGGACTTTCTGGGTCCCCACCGAGTAGGACCGACGGCAGTGCGGTCGGTTCTTGGGCAGGGGGGTCTTTGCCGTCCGGCAGAGCCTGTCCAGCAGGTTGTGCGTGATGTGTGTCAGGCGCGACCAGTGGTTGTCGCTCGGGGGTGATCGCCGGTGATTCAGGTGCAATCGCACTTTTGGGTACGGGCGCTCTCCTTCCCGAGGACGTAGCACTTCTCCCATCCCTGCCCGGCTGAGCCGCCGCAACGTGGCAGTCAGGGTCAGGAGATGTACGTCCGAGAAGGAGGAAATATGGAGTCCCAGGTGCGTGGCGGAACCAGATGGAAGCGGTTCGCGGTCGTAATGGTGCCCAGCGTGGCCGCCACGGCAGCGATAGGTGTCGCCCTCGCGCAGGGCGCTCTGGCCGCGTCGTTCAGCGTCTCGGGTCAGTCGTTCAAGGTGTCGGCGGACAAGCTCGACGGTACTGGCTTCTCCCAGTACGGGGCGATCGACACCGGTTACACCCTCAAGGGTGAGAAGACGGCTCACCCCGTCGCGGTCTCGGCGTTCAAGAACGCCAAGATCACCAACATGTGTCAGTCGGTCGTCACCCCGGACGTCCCGTTCTTCGGTTCCGTCAGCCTCGTGCTGAAGGCCGGCGGCAACGGTACGCCGGTCGAGGCCGACAACCTGTACATCGACGTCGAGGACCTCGAGGCCAACGCGACGTTCCGCGGCATCGACATCGGTGTTGCCGCCAAGGACTCGACCAAGGGTCCGGGCATGAAGGGTGGCGGCGAGCAGGCCAACCCGTACGGGTTCGCCCAGCAGGCCGAGTCGGCCACGCTGACCGACGTGAAGCAGACGGCGTGGGCGACCACCGCCGGCACGTTCAAGCTCAGCGGTCTGAAGATGTCGGTCAAGGCCGGCGTCAAGGAGTGCTACTAAGCACCCCTGGGGCGGGCGAGGAGGCTGAGGCCGCTTCGCCCGCCCCGCTCCGCATGTCGTACGCGGAGCACTCAAGACGTACTTCTCACAGCAAAGCCGTTCCAGGGAGCTGTTTCCATGAGCGCCGAGACTCCTGCCGCGCCCGGCCAGAACGATGAGCACTACCTTCAGGTGTTCCGGCGGAACTTCCGCAACTGGAGGAGCGACCGCCCGTTCTGGGCCGGTCTGTTCATCGTGTTCGGCGGTTTTCCGATCGCCTACTTCCCGTACGCGAACCTTCAGCTCGGCCACCTGACGCTGGCGATGTCCACCACCGCCGGTGCCGGTTCCCTGATCATCGGCGTACTCCTCATCGTCCTCGGGATCAGCCTCTGGTTCCAGAAGCACGTACGGACGTTCGCGGGTGTCGCGGCGATCCTCCTCGCTCTGGTGTCCCTCCCGGTGTCCAACCTGGGCGGCTTCCTCATCGGCTTCCTGTTCGCCTTGATCGGCGGAGCCATGGCGGTCTCCTGGGTTCCGGGCGAGCCCGCCGAGGAGCTCGTCGCGCCGGAGTCTCTCGACACGGGAGACCAGCCGGTCGACCCGGCGGCTCAGCCCGTCGACTTCGGCAAGCCGGCGGACGCTGTGGGCGACCCGAACGATCTGTCAGGAACGAGCCCGACCAACGGGGCGAACGGGAGGCACAGTGCCGGCTGACGAGGTGACCCACGGGACTGATGTGGACGAGTCCCGTGTGAGAACCGGGCCGCGACACGCGGCCCCCAGGAAGCCGCTGTTCACCAGGTTCCAGATGCCCGCCGGCAAGGCGATAGCCATAGCGGCGATGCCGACGGCGGTGCTCATGGGAATGGGCCTCACCCCGACACTCGCCCAGGCCGAGGACCACTCCACGTCCAGGAGTCTCACGGCCGACGAGTACCAGGCGTGCGTCGAGGCCGTGACCGGTTCCGAGGACGACAAGGAGGCGTCGGACACGGCGTCGCCCTCCGCCTCGGCGAGCGCGAGCGAGTCGTCCGACGAGGCCACACCGACCCCTTCCGCGTCGTCGGGCTCCGCGGAGCCGGGCAAGGACTCTTCGTCGGATTCAGGTTCCGACGACAAGGCCGAGCCTGCCCCCTCCGCGTCGTCCTCCTCCCCGAGCACGTCGGACAAGGCGGCGGACAGCGCGGCCACACCGACCCCCTCGGCGTCGGAGAGCAGCAAGAACCCGCTCGACCCGCTGGGCGTCGGCGACGCCATCAAGGACATCCTCACGCCCGACGAGACGGCGAGCTCCACACCCACGCCGTCCGCCTCGGCGAGCGCGAGCGAGGACACGGCCGCGTCCGACGGCAAGAGCGCCTCGGACACCGTCAAGGACACGACCGACAAGGCCGTCGACACGGTCGAGAAGACCGTCAAGGACACCACCGACGCGGCCACGAAGGCGGCCTCGGACACCACCGAGACGGTCAAGGAAGCGGCGGCCGACGCGGTCACCGCCACGCCCAGCCCCTCGGCGAGCGCCACCACGGACGCCTCGGACTGCCCGGTCGCGACCGACGACGAGGGCGGCGTCGACAACCCGGTCACCCTGCCCGACGACCCCTGGTACCTCAACGCCAGCTCCCTGCTCCTCAAGGGCGCCGACTACCAGGGCATAGTCAAGGTGCGGACGGCCAACGGCAGCGTCAAGAAGGTGCTGAAGTACGTCATCTCCGACGGCACCGACATCGGGGACCTGCACCAGACGGTGGACGACAAGCAGGCCGGCAAGACCTACCACGTGCAGGCTGCCAAGGGCTCGACGTCCACCATCCGTGACGGCAAGACGATCATGTACACGGAGAGCATCTCCGGGAACCTGCTCGGGCTCATCCCGATCACGTTCGACCCGGAGAACCCGCCGCCGCTGAACATCCCGCTGATCTACTTCACCAAGGTGAAGGTCGTTCAGGCCGGTCAGTTCGGCGGCACCCTGACCGTCCCCGGACTGCACCAGTACACGACCGGCTGAGTCGTCCAGAGCCCGTCCGGGAGCCGCACAGACGCTGAGGGCGCCCCCTGTTCACAGGGGGCGCCCTCAGCGGCGTACGGGGGGTGGGGATCAGGCGTGGCCGGCCTCGCCCAGGTGGTGCACCCGGACCATGTTGGTGGTGCCGGGGACGCCGGGGGGCGAACCGGCGGTCATCACGACGACGTCGCCCTCGTTGAACCGCTTGAGCTTCTGCAGCTCGCGGTCGACCAGTTCGACCATCTCGTCGGTGCTGTTCACGAACGGCACGACGTGCGACTCGACGCCCCAGCTCAGCGTGAGCTGGTTGCGGGTGCCCTCGTCCGTGGTGAAGGCCAGGATCGGCTGCGAGGCGCGGTAGCGGGAGAGCCGGCGGGCGGTGTCACCGGACTTGGTGAAGGCCACCAGGCCCTTGCCGCCGAGGAAGTCGGCGATCTCGCAGGCGGCGCGGGCGACCGAACCGCCCTGCGTGCGCGGCTTCTTGCCCGGGACCAGCGGCTGCAGGCCCTTGGAGAGGAGCTCCTCCTCGGCCGCGACGACGATCTTCGACATCGTCTTCACGGTCTCGATCGGGTACGCGCCCACGCTGGACTCGGCCGACAGCATGACCGCGTCCGCGCCGTCCAGGATCGCGTTGGCCACGTCGGAGGCCTCGGCGCGCGTCGGACGGGAGTTGGTGATCATCGACTCCATCATCTGGGTCGCGACGATCACCGGCTTGGCGTTGCGGCGGCACAGCTCCACGAGGCGCTTCTGCACCATCGGGACCCGCTCCAGCGGGTACTCGACGGCGAGGTCGCCACGGGCCACCATGACGGCGTCGAACGCCGCGACGACGCCCTCCATGTTGTCGACCGCCTGCGGCTTCTCCACCTTGGCGATGACGGGGACGCGGCGGCCCTCCTCGTCCATCACCTTGTGGACGTCGTTCACGTCGTTGGCGTCGCGCACGAAGGACAGCGCCACCATGTCGCAGCCCATCCGCAGGGCGAAGCGCAGGTCCTCGACGTCCTTCTCCGACAGCGCCGGCACGTTCACGGCCGCGCCGGGCAGGTTGATGCCCTTGTGGTCGGAGATCACGCCGCCCTCGATGACGACCGTCTTGACCCGGGGGCCGTCGATCTCGACGACGCGCAGCTCGACGTTGCCGTCGTTGATGAGGATCTGGTCGCCCTTGGAGACGTCACCGGGCAGACCCTTGTAGGTCGTGCCACAGATCTGCTTGTCACCCGGCACGTCCTCGGCCGTGATGACGAACTCGTCGCCACGCTCCAGCTCGACGGGGCCTTCGGCGAAGGTCTCCAGGCGGATCTTCGGGCCCTGCAGGTCGGCGAGCACACCGATGGCGACACCGGTCTCGGCCGAGGCGGCCCGGACACGGTCGTAACGGCCCTGGTGCTCGGCGTGGGAACCGTGGCTGAAATTGAAGCGGGCCACATTCATGCCGGCCTGGATCAGGGCGACCAGCTTCTCGTGGGAGTCGACCGCGGGGCCGAGAGTACAGACGATTTTCGAACGGCGCATGGGGCGATCCTATCGGTTTGTTTCGCTACGGAATATTCCGTCTGGTGGAAGATACAAATGGGCGGGCGGCCGCTCAGGCGTGGCTCTCCGGCCCGCTCAGGCAGTGCCCTTTCCGACCAGCGCATACGTCTGTGTGGCGATCTCCAGTTCCTCGTCCGTCGGCACCACGGCGACCGCGACCCGCGCGTACGGCGGTGAGATGAGCCGGGGCTCACCGCCGCGCACGGCGTTCAGATCGCCGTCGACCGCGAGCCCCAGTTCCTCCAGGCCCACGATCGCGGCCTCGCGCACCGGGGCGGCGTTCTCGCCCACTCCGGCGGTGAAGGCGACGGCGTCCACCCGGCCGAGGACCGCGTAGTAGGCGCCGATGTACTTCTTCAGGCGGTGGATGTAGATGTCGAAGGCGAGCCGGGCCCGCTCGTCGCCCTCGTCGACACGGCGGCGGATCTCCCGCATGTCGTTGTCGCCGCACAGACCGATCAGACCGCTCTTCTTGTTGAGCAGGGTGTCGATCTCGTCCGTGGACATGTTGCCGACGCGCTCCAGATGGAAGATGACGGCCGGATCCACGTCGCCGGAGCGTGTTCCCATCACCAGCCCCTCCAGCGGGGTGAGTCCCATCGAGGTGTCCACGCACCGCCCGCCCCGCACCGCCGACGCCGAGGCCCCGTTGCCCAGGTGCAGGACGATGACGTTGACCTCCTCGGGCGCCTTGCCGAGGAGCTCGGCGGTCGCGCGGGAGACATAGGCGTGCGAGGTGCCGTGGAAGCCGTACCGGCGGATGCGGTGCTCGTCGGCGGTCGCCACGTCGATCGCGTAGCGCGCGGCCGACTCCGGCATCGTCGTGTGGAACGCGGTGTCGAAGACCGCGACCTGAGGGAGGTCGGGGCGCAGGACCATCGCGGTGCGGATGCCGGTGAGGTTCGCCGGGTTGTGCAGCGGCGCCACGGGGATCAGCCGCTCGATCTCCGCGAGGACCTTCTCGTCGATCACCGTCGGTTCGGTGAAGGATCTCCCGCCGTGCACCACCCGGTGGCCGATCGCGGCCAGCTCGGGGGAGTCCAGGCCGAGTCCGTCCACCCCCAGCTCCGCGGCCACCGCCTTCAGCGCGGCCTCGTGGTCGGCGAACTCGACGGCCCTCTCGCGGGTCTCACCCGTCGTCAGCGCGGTGTGCCGCAGCAGCGAGGTTCCCTCACCGATGCGCTCCACCAGACCGACGGCGAGCCGTGAGCTGTCGCGCATGTCGAGCAGCTGGTACTTCACCGACGAGGAACCGGAGTTGAGGACGAGGACACGGGTGGCCTGCGGGGAGCCGGGCTCGTCCGGGAGGGCGGCGGAGGGGGACGGGTGGGCGCTCACTGCTGGGAAGCCTTCTGGTCGGGGGTCTGGGACTGGATCGCCGTGATGGCGACCGTGTTGACGATGTCCTGGACGAGCGCGCCGCGGGACAGGTCGTTGACGGGCTTGCGCAGCCCCTGCAGCACCGGACCGACGGCGATCGCGCCGGCCGAACGCTGCACGGCCTTGTACGTGTTGTTGCCGGTGTTGAGGTCGGGGAAGATCAGCACGGACGCCTGTCCGGCGACCTCCGACCCCGGCAGCTTGGTCGCCGCGACCGTGGGCTCGACGGCGGCGTCGTACTGGATGGGCCCCTCGACCCTCAGGTCGCCGCGGCGCCGCCGCACCAGCTCGGTCGCCTCGCGCACCTTGTCGACGTCGGCGCCCGAACCCGAGGTGCCCGTGGAGTACGACAGCATCGCGATCCGCGGCTCCACGCCGAACTGCTCCGCGGTGGCGGCCGACTGGATGGCGATGTCGCAGAGCTGCTCGGCGTTCGGGTCGGGGTTCACCGCGCAGTCGCCGTAGACCAGGACCTTGTCGGCCAGGCACATGAAGAAGACGGACGAGACGATCTTCGCGTCCGGCCGGGTCTTGATGATCTCGAACGCGGGCCGGATGGTCGCGGCCGTGGAGTGCACGGCCCCCGACACCATGCCGTCGGCGAGACCCTCCTGCACCATGAGCGTCCCGAAGTAGTTCACGTCCGCGACGACGTCGTACGCCAGCTCGACCGTGACTCCCTTGTGGGCGCGGAGCTGGGCGTACTGCTCGGCGAAGGAGTCCCGCAGCGGGGAGGTCTGCGGGTCGACGATCTGGGTGGCGGTGATGTCGATGCCGAGGTCGGCGGCCTTCTTGCGGATCTGGTCGACCGGGCCGAGCAGGGTCAGATCGCAGACCCCCCGGCGCAGCAGCACCTCGGCGGCGTGCAGGACGCGCTCCTCGGTGCCCTCGGGCAGCACGACGCGGCGCCGGTCGGAGCGGGCCTGCTCCAGCAGCTTGTGCTCGAACATCATCGGGGTGAGCCGGTCGCTGCTGGGCGCGGAGACCCGCTTGAGCAGGTCGGTGGTGTCCACGTACCGCTCGAAGAGGCCGAGCGCGGTCTCCGCCTTGCGGGGCGTGGCCGCGTTCAGCTTGCCCTCCATGGCGAAGAGCGCCTCCGCGGTGGGGAAGGAGTTCCCGGCCACCGAGACGACCGGGGTGCCGGGCGCGAGGCGGGCCGCCAGCGTCAGGATCTCGCTGCTGGGCCGCTCGTCCAGGGTGAGCAGGATGCCGGCTATGGGCGGGGTGCCGGCGCTGTGCGCGGCCAGCGTGCCGATCACCAGGTCGGCCCGGTCCCCCGGCGTGACCACGAGGCATCCCGGGGTCAGCGCCTTGAGGAAGTTCGGCAGCATCGCGCCGCCGAAGACGAAGTCGAGCGCGTCACGGGCGAGCCCCGCGTCGTCGCCGAGAAGCACCTTGCCGCCGAGCGCGTGGGTGATCTGCGCGACGGTGGGAGCGGAGAGCGCGGGCTCGTCCGGCAGGACGTAACAGGGCACCGGGAGACGGGAGTCGAGCCGCTCCAGGATCTCCGTCCGGTCCTCCGGGGCCACCCGGTTCACCACCATGGCGAGGACGTCGCACCCCAGCCCGTCGTACGCGCGATAGGCGTTGCGTGCCTCGGCGCGCACCGACTCGGCATTCTGGCCCCGGCCGCCGACCACCGGGATCACGGACGCGGCGAACTCGTTCGCCAGGCGGGCGTTGAGCGCCAGCTCGTCGGGGACCTGGGTGGCGGAGAAGTCGGTGCCGAGGACGAGGACGACGTCGTAGTCGCGGGCGACCAGGTGGAACCGGTCCACGAGCGTGGACACCAGCTCGTCGGTGCCCTGCTCGGCCTGGAGCGCGGACGCCTCGTGGTAGTCCATGCCATACACCGTCGCCGGGTCCTGCGCCAGCCGGTAGCGGGCCCGCAGCAGCTCGAAGAGCCGGTCCGGACCGTCGTGCACGAGCGGACGGAACACCCCCACCCGGTCGACCTGGCGGGTCAGGAGCTCCATGACCCCCAGCTCGACGACCTGGCGGCCGTCACCTCGGTCGATCCCGGTCACGTACACGCTGCGCGTCACGCGTGCTCTCCATCCGTCTCGTCGCCAGGCGGTTTTCTGGGCTCGGAAAAGGGCCCACCAACGTGAGCAGAACCCTCTTGACAATACCTCCGGCGCTGGCTAGGACGCCCGCCAGGGCAAACCTCCTGGTCGGGCGGGAGCGGCGTTCCGGCCCGCCGGCGGACGCCCGGCGGAGGGAATCGGCGGGGCACCTCGGGCCATGAAACAATCGGACTGGCTCACACGAATCAGCAGGGAGCAGGAGACACAGCACGATGCGCATCGGAGTTCTCACCGCAGGCGGCGACTGCCCTGGCCTGAACGCAGTGATCCGGTCGGTCGTGCACCGAGCGGTCACCAACTTCGGGGACGAGGTCATCGGCTTCGAGGACGGCTACGCCGGGCTTCTCGACGGCCACTACCGCACCCTCGACCTCAACGCGGTCAGCGGCATCCTCGCCCGCGGCGGCACCATCCTCGGCTCCTCCCGGCTGCAGCGCGACCGGCTCCGCGAGGCCTGCGACAACGCGCAGGACATGGCCCGCGAGTTCGGCATCGACGTCCTGATCCCGATCGGCGGCGAGGGCACGCTCACGGCGGCCCGGATGCTGGCGGACGCGGGCCTGCCCGTGGTCGGCGTGCCGAAGACCATCGACAACGACATCTCCGCGACGGACCGCACCTTCGGCTTCGACACCGCCGTCGGCGTCGCCACGGAGGCCATGGACCGTCTGAAGACCACGGCCGAGTCGCACCAGCGTGTGATGGTCGTCGAGGTCATGGGCCGGCACGCGGGCTGGATCGCCCTGGAGTCCGGCATGGCGGCCGGCGCCCACGGCATCTGCCTGCCCGAGCGCCCCTTCGACCCCTCCGACCTCGCCGCGATGGTCGAGGAGCGCTTCGCGCGCGGCAAGCGGTTCGCCGTCATCTGCGTCGCCGAGGGCGCCCACCCCGCCGAGGGCACCATGGACTACGGCCACGGCGCGATCGACCAGTTCGGTCACGAGCGCTTCCAGGGCATCGGCACCGCCCTCGCCTACGAGCTGGAGCGCCGCCTCGGCAAGGAGGCCAAGCCGGTCATCCTCGGCCACGTCCAGCGCGGCGGCTCGCCGACCGCGTACGACCGTGTCCTCGCCACCCGCTTCGGCTGGCACGCCGTCGAGGCCGCGCACCGCGGCGACTTCGGCAAGATGACCGCGCTGCGCGGCACGGACATCGAGATGGTGCCGCTCGCGGACGCGACCACCGAGCTGAAGACGGTGCCGAAGGACCGGATGGACGAGGCGGAGTCGGTCTTCTAGCCCCCTCGGCGGCGAAGGCCCCGGCCGGACGCCGCGGCCGGGGGGGGGGGGGGGGGGGCGGCGCGGCGGGGCGCCCGCCCGCCCCCCCACAAGCCGCA
>NZ_JBHWVI010000252.1:0-11735 GCF_042737005.1 Streptomyces sp. NPDC060027 | reverse complement strand
GCTCCCCCCTTTTCACTGTGGCCATGGTGGTCGTCCGCCCCGTGCGGAACCGGGCCGTGCAGCCAGGCCCGCAGGGGTCCGTTCTTGCTGTCCACCGTCACCGGGTGGAAGCCGTCCGCCGGGATGCCGGGGTGGTTGTGCCGCACGATCCCCGCGTGCACGCTCTCCGAGACGCACAGGGCGAAGTCGTTCGGCCGCTCCCGCAGGGCGGCGCGCAGCAGTCCGGCGTCGAGGAGCCGGCAGGCGTGGTTGAGGTCGGAGCCGACCCAGCCGTCGTACGCGTCGACGGCGACGTATCCGGTGGCGACGACACCGCGCAGCCGGATCTGGGCGGAGCTGGACGCCATCCGGTTGACCGCGTGGAGCTGGGCGGGCACCTCGGTGAGCAGGGCGCGCAGCAGCGCAGTGACCGAGGCGTTGGCGTCGATCAGCTCCATCACCGAGTCACCGCGGTCCGCCCGCAGGCGCAGGCGCTCGTCGATGCCGGCGCTCTCCAGCGCGCGGTCCGTGATGTCGTACAGCATCCGGCGCAGGTAGGCCTGCTCGACGTCGTCCCGGTCGCTGTACTTCTCGATGTCGAGCAGGAGGATCGTCCGGCTCACGGGGTCGGTCATGGTCGCCTTTCGGTGGGGGCCTCGCCTGGCATGCAGGTTGGCGTCACCGGTGGGCCGGGTGTGAGGGCGGATGTCCCACTCGAAGTGTGACCGTGTGCACAGAAGGGTTCCGGAGTCACGGGCGGCTCAGCCGTCCGGGGAGTCCCGCACGTCCGTGCCGGGGCGTCCGGGTTCCGTGCCGGGCCCGGTCATCCCCGGGCGATCCGGCGCAGGACGTCCATCCGCAGGATCACCATCGTCCGCCGGCCTGTCAGCACGGCGTCCCGCTCGCGGAGTTCCTTCAGCAGGCGCTGGACCATCTCCCGGGACGCCCCCACCGAGCCCGCCAGCTCCTGTTTGCTCAGCGGGACGGAGAGTTCGACGCCCTCCTCCGTGCGGCGGCCGTTCGTGCGGGCCAGGTCGAGCAGGAGCGCGGCGAAGCGCTCGCGGACGCTCATGGAGGCGAACTCCAGGCGGCGGCGGTCGGCGGCGCGGGTGCGGTCCGAGGTGAGGCCGAGCAGGGCGAAGGAGACGGCGGGGGAGCGGGCGAGGAAGTCCGTGAAGTGTTCGCGTACGACCGCGACCGTGCGGACCGGTTCCAGGGCCGTCACCGTCGCCGAGCGAGGCCGGCCGGTGAGCGCGGCGGACTCGCCGACGATGTCGCCGGGCCCCCGCAGCGCGAGCAGCGCCTCGTAGCCGTTGGCGGCGGACGCCGTCACCTTCGTCCAGCCGTGCGTCACGATCAGTACGTGCGAGGACGGTTCGCTCTGGTGCAGGAGAACCATCCGGGGCGTGAAGGACAGCTCCCGCCCGAGGGACAGCAGCGCGGAGCGGTCGTCGCTCTCCAGGCGTGCCAGGAACGGCACCCGGTCGTCCAGGCTCTCGTCCCCGGTTAAGGGTGCAGCCGTCATGAGTCCATCCCCCGTCCCCCTATCGGCACCGTGGCCGACGCACAGTGACCGATGCACAGCAACCGGTCAACGTACTCACCCAGTGTGTGCCGTGCGCACCGAATCCGGGACATTCACCGGTGAGAAGCTGCGAGAGGCGTCAAGAGCCCCGAGAATGGACCGGGAGAAGTCCGGCGTGTCGGGCACCACGGCATTTGTTTTGACCGAAGTCCGTGAGGTAGGTACGCTCTTACCTTGTGCCTGGGGTGTGCCCTGGCTCTCGTGCGTGCCTTCGAACCGCAAGGAGAGCCGTAAGCGGCCACCGCAATCTGCGCCCTTTTCGCCTTGCGGCGAAGGTCTGCAGTATTCGACACACCCGACCGCGTGGGTCGGTGGCGTTCCAGGTTAGCTTCACCATTCGGCACACAGAAACCGGAGAAGTAGTGCCTACGATCCAGCAGCTGGTCCGGAAGGGCCGGCAGGACAAGGTCGAGAAGAACAAGACGCCCGCACTCGAGGGTTCGCCCCAGCGTCGTGGCGTCTGCACGCGTGTGTTCACGACCACCCCGAAGAAGCCGAACTCGGCCCTGCGTAAGGTCGCGCGTGTGCGTCTGACCAGCGGGATCGAGGTCACGGCTTACATTCCGGGTGAGGGACACAACCTGCAGGAGCACTCCATCGTGCTCGTGCGCGGCGGCCGTGTGAAGGACCTGCCGGGTGTTCGCTACAAGATCATCCGTGGCTCGCTCGACACCCAGGGTGTCAAGAACCGCAAGCAGGCCCGCAGCCGCTACGGCGCCAAGAAGGAGAAGTAGAAAATGCCTCGTAAGGGCCCCGCCCCGAAGCGCCCGGTCATCATCGACCCGGTCTACGGTTCCCCTCTGGTGACCTCCCTCATCAACAAGGTGCTGCTCAACGGCAAGCGCTCCACCGCCGAGCGCATCGTCTACGGTGCCATGGAGGGTCTGCGTGAGAAGACGGGCAACGACCCGATCATCACGCTGAAGCGCGCGCTGGAGAACATCAAGCCCACGCTCGAAGTCAAGTCCCGCCGTGTCGGTGGTGCGACGTACCAGGTTCCGATCGAGGTCAAGCCCGGTCGCGCCAACACGCTCGCGCTGCGCTGGCTCGTCGGTTACTCCCGCGCCCGTCGCGAGAAGACCATGACCGAGCGTCTGCTCAACGAGCTTCTCGACGCCTCCAACGGCCTTGGTGCCGCTGTGAAGAAGCGTGAGGACACCCACAAGATGGCCGAGTCCAACAAGGCCTTCGCGCACTACCGCTGGTAGTCGCTACCCACATCGAGACCGAGAGAAGACTGAAGCCTTATGGCTACCACTTCACTTGACCTGGCCAGGGTCCGCAACATCGGGATCATGGCTCATATCGACGCGGGCAAGACGACCACCACCGAGCGGATCCTCTTTTACACCGGCGTCAGCTACAAGATCGGTGAAGTCCACGACGGCGCCGCCACCATGGACTGGATGGAGCAGGAGCAGGAGCGTGGCATCACGATCACCTCTGCTGCCACCACCTGTCACTGGCCGCTTGAGGACAACGACTACACGATCAACATCATCGACACCCCGGGGCACGTCGACTTCACGGTCGAGGTGGAGCGTTCGCTCCGCGTCCTCGACGGTGCCGTCACGGTGTTCGACGGTGTCGCCGGTGTCGAGCCGCAGTCCGAGACGGTGTGGCGTCAGGCCGACCGTTACGGCGTGCCGCGCATCTGCTTCGTGAACAAGCTTGACCGCACCGGCGCCGAGTTCCACCGCTGCGTGGACATGATCAAGGACCGGCTTGGCGCCGTTCCGATCATCATGCAGCTGCCGATCGGTGCCGAGATGGACTTCAAGGGCGTTGTGGACCTGGTCCGCATGAAGGCGCTCGTGTGGTCCGCCGAGGCGGCGAAGGGCGAGATGTACGACGTCGTCGACATCCCGGCCACGCACACCGAGGCTGCCGAGGAGTACCGCGGCAGGCTGGTCGAGACCGTCGCGGAGCACGACGACGAGATCATGGAGCTGTTCCTGGAGGGCCAGGAGCCCACCGAGGAGCAGCTGTACGCCGCGATCCGTCGCGTCACCATCGCGTCCGGCAAGTCCAGCGATGTCACGGTCACCCCGGTGTTCTGCGGTACCGCGTTCAAGAACAAGGGCGTTCAGCCCCTGCTCGACGCGGTCGTGCGCTACCTCCCGACCCCGCTTGACGTCGAGGCCATCGAGGGCCACGACGTGAAGGACCCCGAGGTCGTGGTCAAGCGCAAGCCGTCCGTCGACGAGCCGCTGTCCGCGCTCGCGTTCAAGATCATGAGCGACCCGCACCTGGGCAAGCTCACCTTCGTCCGGGTCTACTCGGGCCGCCTGGAGTCCGGCACTGCCGTGCTGAACTCCGTCAAGGGCAAGAAGGAGCGCATCGGCAAGATCTACCGCATGCACGCGAACAAGCGTGAGGAGATCGAGGCGGTGGGCGCCGGCGACATCGTCGCCGTGATGGGCCTGAAGCAGACCACCACCGGTGAGACGCTGTCCGACGACAAGAACCCGGTGATCCTGGAGTCCATGGACTTCCCGGCGCCGGTCATTCAGGTCGCCATCGAGCCCAAGTCCAAGGGTGACCAGGAGAAGCTGGGTGTAGCCATCCAGCGTCTCGCGGAGGAGGACCCCTCCTTCCAGGTTCACTCGGACGAGGAGACCGGCCAGACCATCATCGGTGGTATGGGCGAGCTGCACCTCGAGGTGCTGGTCGACCGTATGCGCCGTGAGTTCAAGGTCGAGGCCAACGTCGGCAAGCCGCAGGTCGCGTACCGCGAGACGATCCGCAAGGCCGTCGAGCGTCACGACTACACGCACAAGAAGCAGACCGGTGGTACCGGTCAGTTCGCCAAGGTGCAGATCGCGATCGAGCCCATCACCGAGACCGACGGTCCGGCGTACGAGTTCGTGAACAAGGTCACCGGTGGACGTATCCCCCGGGAGTACATCCCGTCGGTGGACGCCGGTGCGCAGGAAGCCATGCAGTTCGGCATCCTGGCGGGCTACGAGATGACGGGCGTTCGCGTCATTCTTCTCGACGGTGGCTACCACGAGGTCGACTCCTCGGAGCTCGCGTTCAAGATCGCCGGTTCGCAGGCCTTCAAGGAGGCCGCGCGCAAGGCTTCCCCCGTGCTCCTTGAGCCGATGATGGCCGTCGAGGTCACCACGCCCGAGGACTACATGGGTGAGGTCATCGGCGACATCAACTCCCGCCGTGGTCAGATTCAGGCCATGGAGGAGCGTATGGGTGCCCGGATCGTCAAGGGTCTGGTGCCCCTGTCGGAGATGTTCGGCTATGTCGGAGACCTCCGCAGCAAGACCTCGGGTCGCGCAAGCTACTCGATGCAGTTCGACTCCTACGCCGAGGTTCCCAGGAACGTCGCCGAGGAGATCATCGCGAAGGCCAAGGGCGAGTAACACACCCCGTTTGCACGCTTTAGGCTTGACACCGACCGCCGGGGCTCACCCGGGAGGGAAAACCCCGGCGGGCGGCATCCCAGCAAAGATCACCTGGCGCCGATGAGTAAGGCGTACCAGAACCACTCCGCAGGAGGACCCCAGTGGCGAAGGCAAAGTTCGAGCGGACTAAGCCGCACGTCAACATCGGCACCATCGGTCACATCGACCACGGTAAGACGACCCTCACGGCCGCCATTACCAAGGTGCTGCACGACGCGTACCCGGACCTGAACGAGGCCTCGGCCTTCGACCAGATCGACAAGGCTCCTGAGGAGCGCCAGCGCGGTATCACGATCTCGATCGCGCACGTCGAGTACCAGACGGAGGGCCGTCACTACGCCCACGTCGACTGCCCGGGTCACGCTGACTACATCAAGAACATGATCACGGGTGCGGCGCAGATGGACGGCGCCATCCTCGTCGTCGCCGCGACCGACGGCCCGATGCCGCAGACCAAGGAGCACGTGCTCCTGGCCCGCCAGGTCGGCGTTCCGTACATCGTCGTCGCCCTGAACAAGGCCGACATGGTGGACGACGAGGAGATCCTGGAGCTCGTCGAGCTCGAGGTCCGTGAGCTCCTCTCCGAGTACGAGTTCCCGGGCGACGACCTTCCGGTCGTCAAGGTCTCGGCGCTCAAGGCGCTCGAGGGCGACAAGGAGTGGGGCCAGACGGTCCTGGACCTCATGGCCGCCGTCGACGAGGCGATCCCGACCCCCGAGCGTGACGTCGACAAGCCGTTCCTCATGCCCGTCGAGGACGTCTTCACGATCACCGGTCGCGGTACGGTCGTCACCGGCCGTATCGAGCGTGGTGTCCTGAAGGTCAACGAGACCGTTGACATCATCGGCATCAAGCAGGACAAGACCACGACCACGGTCACCGGTATCGAGATGTTCCGCAAGCTGCTCGACGAGGGCCAGGCCGGCGAGAACGTCGGTCTGCTCCTCCGTGGCATCAAGCGCGAGGACGTCGAGCGCGGCCAGGTCATCATCAAGCCCGGTTCGGTCACGCCGCACACCGAGTTCGAGGCCCAGGCCTACATCCTGTCCAAGGACGAGGGTGGCCGCCACACGCCGTTCTTCAACAACTACCGTCCGCAGTTCTACTTCCGTACGACTGACGTGACCGGTGTTGTGACCCTCCCCGAGGGCACGGAGATGGTCATGCCGGGCGACAACACTGAGATGAAGGTTGAGCTCATCCAGCCCGTCGCCATGGAAGAGGGCCTGAAGTTCGCCATCCGTGAGGGTGGCCGGACCGTGGGCGCCGGCCAGGTCACCAAGATCAACAAGTAATTGTTGACCGTATGACCTGGTAGCTCCTTCCAGAGCTCCAGAGAAGGCCCGTACGACTTCGGTCGTACGGGCCCTTTCGTCGTTCCCGCCACCTGCCGACGCCGACGCGGAAGCTGATGGCTGCGGGGCGGGGAACCGTCACTGCATGTTCTGCACGTGAGGATGGTCGTACGAGGCCGTGCAGACGTAGACCTGCAGGTTGTAGCCGCGTCCGATGTTCAGCTGGGTGGCGCAGGCCGGCCCGAGGAAGTGCAGACCGGTGTAGCCGGTGTCCTCGACGGGGCGCCAGCTGCCGCTGCCGCCGTCCCATTCGGCGCCGTCGAGGGTGAGCAGCGGGCGTACGTCCGCACCGCACTCGGAGCAGGCCATGGGGAACGGGTCGCTGAAGCTCCAGGGCGCGTGGCCCCCGAGTTTGCAGCCGGGGGCGACGCTGAGGTCGTACTGGTAGTCCACGACGGTGATGTCGTCCAGCTCCTCCGGGTTCTGCTCCTCCTCCCAGTCCGCGATCCGGTCCGCCAGCTCCTCCGGCAGTTCGTGCGGGGCCGGGTACTCGGTGACCGTCTCCGGGTGGAGGACACAGGGCTCGGGGAGGTAGTCGTCGTTGCCGATGACCGACGGCCGAGGGGCGGTCGCGAGGGGGTGGGTGACGTCGGAGGAGGACCGCCACCGCAGTCGGACCGCGGGGAGGTAGTCCTCGGCGTGGTCGAAGGGGCACCACAGCATCTGGAGCAGGTCGGTACCGGGGGGCCGCGGCAGCGCGGGGATGTCGGCGGCGTACAGCTGGAGCACGGGGATCAGCGGGACCGGTCCGTCCTGGGTGATGCGCTTCGCGGCGGAGCCGGAACCACGGTCGACGACCACTTTCTCCTCGGGGGTGAGGAGGTCGTCACCCCCGGCCCGTGGGCGGGCCCAGGCCTCGGCGAGGACGCGCCGTCGCAGCAGCACGTCGTCGGGGGCGACACCGCGGTGCGAGGGACCGGCGTGATCCGGGCAGGTGGGCCACGGCTCGTCGGCGGGCCACAACAGGGGACCGCCGATCGAACTGTCGGAAACGCCGGGGGAACCCGGCCGAGGGTGCAACCGGACCGCGGTACGGGCCAGCGGCGCCAACTCGGGGAAGAGGTCGGTGACTTCGAGGGGGCGGGGCGGAGTCGTGCGGGGCATGGGGCGAGGTTACGGGGGAGGACCACCCGGCCCCCTGCCGGGCGGGGCTTCCGGGGTACGGCGGCCGCGCCGCCGGGGTCCGCCGTCCGTGCGCCGGCCGGTCGGAAGTCGCTCGTGGGTCCGGTCCGGTCAGCGGCTTCTGTAGCGCGGCAGGTTCTCGGTCGAGATGGTCCATTCGCCGATGGTGACGTCCTCGCCGTAGACGAAGTCCTTGCGGGTGGCGTAGCGGGGGCCGTCGGGGGTGGAGTGGATGTCGGTCAGGACGGCGCCCGTGCCGGTGCGGGGGTCGAAGACCGCGAATACGGGGATGCCGATCAGCGGGTAGTCACGCATCTTGCCCACCCAGTCGTTGTCCGGGTTGGAGCGGGAGACCACTTCGATTGCGGCGATGACGCTGCGTGGATCGACGGAGGCCTCCGTGTCCAGATCGGTCCAGGCGATCACCATCACGTCGGGGTGGCGCATGATGCCCTCGGGCTCGTCCTCCACGTCGGGGGTGCCGTTGTGGGCCAGCAGCTCGTCCGGCATGACCTTCTCCAGCCGGCGGCTGATGTGCGCTGCCGTGACCTCGTGCGGCCCTCCGGGCGACATCATGTCGTGGACGATCCCTTCCCTGGTGATCTCGAACTTGCCGGGGAGGGTGTCGTCCATGGACTGAACGAAACCCCTCATGGTCCGGTACAGGTGGGAGGCGCTCTGCTGCGCGTCGTCCGGGGCGATGGTCATGGCGCTCGCTCCTCGTCTGGGCCCGGGGGCAAGGATCGTCACCTTCATGCTAGGCGGCCTCCAGAGGAATGGATCGGCAGTCGCGGCAGCGGCCGGGGGCCGGGGCACGGAACGCGCGGTCGCAGCCGTCGCAGTTCTGGAGCGGATGCCGGTGCGGGTGGGATCGCGCGACCGCTGGGGCGGTGGCGGGCAACCGCGACGGCAGGAGGTCGGTGAGCCGGTGGGAGACAAAGCCCGCTGGGTGGTGCAGGCGCCCGCGGGGAAGGCCGGCCGCCAGAGCGAGGCGTACGGCTTCGAGGGCGGCGCCGCGTTCCAGCCAGGCCGTGACGGCCGGGGCCAGACGGCGTACATCGCGTTCCGCGAGCAGCAGGCGCGGGTCCTCCCGGTGCAGGCTCGCGAGGAGGGCGGTGGCCGCGCGGTGTCGGTCGGGGTTGTCGGTTTCGGGGGTGGGGAGAGGGCGCTTCGGCTTGGGTGCTGGTGCTGGTGCTGGTGCTGGTGCTGGTGCTGGTGCGGGCGTGGGCGCTGGTCCTGGCCCTGGCCCTGGCCTTGAGCTGGGAAGGGGAACCGGTGTGAGGACCGACTCATGCACCGGGCCGGGCGCGGGCGGGAGTTCGGGCGGAGGGACAGGGCCGCCTGTCGCAACGGAGCCGACGGCCTGGACCGGTTCAACGACGGGGACGGGCGCAGAGACGGGGCCGGGCGCGGATGGATGCGCTGTCGGCTCGACGAACCGTTGCGGCCGGTTGTACGACACCGTGTGCGTGACGACCCGGCCGCTCGGCAGCCGCTCCCGCCTGCGGGACAGGTAGCCGTGCGCCTCCAACTCCCGCAGGGCCGAAGCGATCCGGGTCTCGCCCTCGGGGAAACGCGCGGCGATGGACTTGATGTCCACGCGGGCGCCGGCGGGGAGCGACTGGATGTGGAGGGCGAGCCCGATCGCGGTGAGGGTCAGCTCGCGGTGCTGGGCGAGGTGGTTGCCGACCACCGTGTAGCGGGTGGTGTGGCGGACGTTGATGTGGGTGACACCCCGCGGAACACGGGGCTGGGCGCACGAGGGCGCGCTAAGGTTTTGGGAATCCATCGGGAAGGTGCTCTTCCTCGTTGGTCAGGCCCTCGATCGGGATGCCAGTCCCGGCCGGGGGCCGTCGCATGTCTGCGGTTGCTGTGGTGACAGGGTGCTGGAGCGAGGCCGTGATGCCGCGGCGCCGCTCCCCCGCTGTCGCGGCGAGCATATGCCCGCCAACGGGCGCAAAATCCAGCTGAGTTAGCAATCATCACCCTTGCGAGTGATGGGCTAGCTTTGGGCGAACTGGTGGGGTTGGGAGGTTTTTTCTTCCTCCGGATTCAAAAGCTTTTGATGTCGTGCGGGGCCGAGACCCCGATCACCGGGACCTGGAAAACCACGATCCGGTGGTGGGGATGGCCAGTTCGGCCCAGACGGTCTTGCGCGGGGCGGCTCCGGGCTTCACGCCCCAGCGGTCGGCGAGCGCCGCCACGAGGAGCAGGCCACGGCCGCGTTCGAAAGGTGGAGCGCGGGGCGCGGATTTCCAGGGTGGACTTCCTGGACCGGGCGGACGAGGTCCTGAACACCGGCGGCCATCTCAAGGCGTTCAAGGAGGACATGGAGAAGGCCCGGTACCCGAAGAAGGTGCGCGAGCTGAAGCGGAGGCACAATGGTGCTGCGCCGACAGCTCGAACACATGCTGAGGTTGGCCCAGTTGCCGTACGTGGAGCTCCAGGTGATGCCGACGCGTCGCGCGAACCACCTGGGAACGGGTGGACGGATTCAGGTGCTGAAGTTCGGAGACGGTACTGCCGTCGGGCGCACGGACGACGAGTTTGCTGGTCGGCCGGTCATTGGCCTTCATCGAGCAAGTGCTGGGAGAGACATGACCCACGGGACCTCGGTCGAAGAAGCTTCCGAGCTGGAGTGGTTCAAGAGCGGCTACAGCGACAGCAGCAATCCCAGTGACTGCGTCGAGATAGCCCCCACCCTCACCACGATCCGCCTCCGTGACTCCAAGAACCCCGAGGGCCCGCACCTCACTTTCGCCCCCACCGCATGGGCGGCCTTCCTCCCGTACGCCGCTCAGGTATGAGCCTGGAGAACAGCTCGCGGCGGCCTGCGGAGACGGATCCCGTCCATGCGCCGATCTCGGAAACGGGACTCGGCTATGACGTGTTCGCCCCCCTGTGGGGGATTCTGGAGCTGGGCGCGGCGACGGAATCGGGTGCGAGGGCGCTGCGGGATGTGTCCCTCGCCGGCTTCGTGGCGGCTCACCGGAATGAGATCGATCGACTCCTCGCCCTGATTCGAGACGTCGGTGACTTCTCTCCCGAGACGATGGCCGTCTTCGAGAGCCAGGGAGGGTGGAACGACGGCCGCGAGGTGACAGTCGAGTGTCTGACGATGTACTCGGGATCCATCGAAAGCTACCCTCCGCAGATCGATGACCCGGCCGTACTGCGACGCATGGTTCGCATGGGCGGGGACCTCCAACTGGTCACCCTCATGGACGCGTTGGTGGGAACGGCCACGGTGAGGAGCCCTGGTCCTGACACGGCTGTGCCTCTGGTCGTCGATGCCGTGCGGACGGCGGGATCGTTGCTGGGTGTCCAGAGCGACCGGGCCGCGGCGGACACCTTCCGGATGTGGCGCGTCACGTTCCTGCCGGGCGTCCTGCGCCCCGACTCATCCTCAAGCACTGAGGTCAAGGCCCGGTTCAGGGCGTACGCCCATGGGCTGGAGGATGCGATCGATCCGTGAGCGTGAGTCGCGCCGACGGTGGTTCGAACGATGACGCGGGATGGCGGCGGGTGACGTGGAGATGAGTAGGGAAAACGGCTCGCGGTGGTCTGCGGAGACGGATCGCGTGTTGCGGAGGGCCGGCTGGTATCCGGGCCGCTCGGTGCCCACCGACGTGTGGGGCAGCACCCTCGGTGAGCGCGGTGGCTTTGACATGCACGAGTGTGCCCGGAGGTTTCTCGCCGAGTTCGGTGGGCTGGAGAGCGACGAGCGAGGACCTGGGAGAACCATGGCCCGCATGGGGTTCAGGCTCGACCCGAGGGTGGCCGAGTGGGACGACGAAATCTTCGACGTACTCAGCGAAGAGGGCGGCGTCGATCTCTACCCGATCGGGGAATCCGACCGTGGAAACAGCTACCTGGGCATCGCTCCGAACGGCGCGGTCTACATCGGCATGGGCAGCGTCACGCTGCTGGCGGAAACCGCGGACCGGGCGCTGGAGAAGCTTGTCGAGGGGATCCGGTAGGCAGGGCTCCAGCACACCGCTTGCTCTCGTGGACGAGGTGACTCGGCTGCGACCACGTGCCTGTCGCGGGCCGCGCGCACGCTGAAGTGGTGCACGGGCTGGCTGAGTTGGTTGCCCAGCCCGGCGAGGTCTCGATCCACGTGCGTCGTCGTCCTCGGGTAAATTCGCTGATGCGTACGAGAGTTGCTGAGGCGAACGTGACGGGGGTTGCGGCATGGCGGGGAATCGGCCGGGGGACTGGCATGTCCTGGATCTGGACAAGGATCCGACGCCGGGTGACCCGGACCGGGTGCGG
>NZ_JBHWVI010000251.1:0-11839 GCF_042737005.1 Streptomyces sp. NPDC060027 | reverse complement strand
CCGTGTGCGGTGTGCAGGAGGTCGGCGACGCGGGTGCGGGTGCCGTCGGCCAGGGTGAGTTCACGCTCCGGTGGCATGCGCCGGCCGAGCAGCGGATGGTCGCCCTTGGCGAGGTCGTAGCGGATGCCGAGACCGCTGACGATCCCGGCGGCCTGCTCGGCGGCTCCCTTGTGGGCCAGCAGTTCGCCCATGACCTCACGGACCGGGTCCAGGGCGTCCTCACCGAGGTAGATCTTCGACGCCGCCCGGGCGTTGCGGATCAACTCCAGCCCGACGGGGTGGCGTTCGGCGTGGTAGGTGTCGAGCAGGCCCTCGGGGGCCCGGCCCCCGACCGTCGCCGCCAGCTTCCAGCCGAGGTTGGCCGCGTCCTGCAGTCCGGCGCTGAGCCCCCACGCGGCCAGCGGCGGGATCTCGTGCGCGGCGTCGCCCGCCAGCAGCACCCGGCCGCGCCGGTACTCCTCGGCCAGCGCGGCGGAGTTGCCGCACGCCCACAGCCACCGGGGCTCGGCGTGGTCGATCGACTCACCGGTCAGCCGCCGCCACGCGCCGGCGACCTCGGCGAACGTCAGCGCTCCCGGGTCCGGGCGGGCGGGCAGTGCCGGGTCGTGGACGACGATGCGGCAGCGGCCCTCGCCCAGCGGGGTGCACACCACCATGCTGCCGCCCGCGAGACGCTCGCCGATGGGCCGCGGGCGCGGGGCGGCACCGGTGATCTCCGCGGTGTACATGCCCCGGGTGGCCTCCCAGCCGGTGGCCGGGATCCCGGCCAGCGCACGGACGGTGCTGCCCGCGCCGTCGCAGCCGACCACGTACGCGGCGCTCTCCTCGCCCGGCCCTCCGGGGCCCTCGGAGCACACCACCACGCCCTCGGCGCTCTCGCGCAGCCCGGTGACCTCGCGGCCGCGGTGCACCGGGACGCCGAGCTCCTCGAGCCGGCCGCTCAGCGCCTCCTCGGTCCTGGCCTGGGAGAGGCCCAGCACTCCGCTGTGGTCCTCGTCGAGCATGCCCAGGTCGAAGCGGACTCCGCCGAAGTGCCCCATCGGGCCCCACCGGAACGCGCCGAGGCGGGGGAGCAGCCCGCGCTGGTCCAGCGACTCGGCGGCCCGCCGGTTGAAGCCGAGGGCACGGGACTCCCCGCTCGGGGCGGGCAGCTTGTCGTAGACGCTCACGTCCGCTCCGCCCAGGCGGAGTTCCGCGGCCAGCATCAGTCCGACAGGACCCGCACCGACCACTATCACGTCAGTTGTATTCATTGTTTTGAGGCCTCTGCACTGTGGCAATGGTTGGCCATCGTGAAGCTACCCAGCGCAATGTCCGACCGCAATGAACTGGAATTCACCGGCACCGGTTCAGTGTTCGACTGCGGAATCGGCGTGCTTGAACACGGCAGTGAACACTTTGGACACGGAGTCCGCGCGACAGCAATATCGGAGATGCCTTCGCGTTCCGCTTCTCACTACGGTGCATGCCGCGCGTAATGCAGATTCTCGAAAACACGCCGCCGGCCTCCCGGACACCGCGCGGCACACCGTCGCCGGCGCGGACAGGCGGAACCCCCGAGAAAGGAGCAGGACGTGACGGTCGAGAAGATCGCGCTCATCACGGGTGCCAACAAAGGCATCGGATACGCCACCGCGCGACAGCTCGGTGAGCAGGGCATCGTCGTCATCGTCGGTGCGCGGGACGAGGTGCTCGGCAAGCAGGCCGCCGACGCGCTGGCCGCCGACGGCATCACCGCGACACCGCTGCGCATCGACGTGCGGGACCCGGACAGCGTGGCCGAGGCGGCCCGCACGATCGAACGCCGGTACGGACGCCTGGACATCCTGGTCAACAACGCCGGCGTCGCGGGCGGCTTCACCGGCACGCCCGGCGAGGCGACCGCCGCCGACCTGCGGGAGGTCTACGAGACCAACGTCTTCGGCGTGGTCACCGTGACCCACGCGATGCTGCCGCTGCTGCGCCGCTCCCCGGCCGGACGCGTCGTCAACCTCTCCAGTCACGTGGGGTCGCTGACCCTGCACGCGGATCCGGGCTCCCCGCTGGCGGGCGTCAACATGATCGCCTACCAGTCCTCGAAGACCGCGCTGAACGCGCTCACCCTCGCGTACGCGAAAGAGCTGCGGGACACCCCCGTCAAGGTCAACGCGGCCCTGCCCGGAGTGGTGGCCACCGACATCAACCACCACCGCGGTTCCCGGACCCCCGCCGAAGGGGCCGCGATCGTGGTCCGCCTCGCCCTGCTGGACGAGACCGGCCCGTCGGGCGCCTGCCTGGCGGACAACGGACCCCTGCCGTGGTGACACGGACCGCGCGGGCGGCAACCCCGGCCATTGCCCCGGCCCCGCACCGGGTCACGGCCGGTGGGACCGGTCGGGGCCGCGGCGGCGGTGCGGGCCCCGGTGAGGGCGAGGCCGCCGGGCCGGGCATCGCCCGGGACACCATCGGCTCCTTCCGGGACACCGCCGGCGTCGTGCGGGACGGCACCGGCACCGGCCGTACGCCGCCGCGAGCGGGGGCGGTCCCGGCGGCCTGATCCCCCAGGGATCAACGGCCGTTCGCGGCCATCACAACGGATCACCGAAGCCGGGCCGGCTCCCGGCGCGGCACACGACACGGAGGCAGGCAGTGGCGGTTGAAGGAACGATCCTGGTGCTGGGCGGTACCGGCCGGCAGGGCGGGGCGGTGGCCCGCGAACTGCTGCGGCGCGGACACACCGTGCACGCCCTGGTCCGCGACCCGGGCAAGGAACAGGCACGGGAGCTCGAGGAAGCGGGCGCGGTCCTCGTACGCGGCGACCTGGACGACGAGGCGTCGCTGCTCGCGGCGATGCGAGGCGTCCACGGGGTGTTCAGCGTCCAGACCTTCCGCGGCCCCGGCGGCGTCGAGGCCGAGGAGCGCCAGGGCAGGGCGGTGGCCGACGCCGCCGTCCGGGCCGGGGTGCGGCACTTCGTCTACAGCTCGGTCGGCGGCGCCGACCGCGACACCCGCGTCCCGCACTTCGAGAGCAAGCTGAGGATCGAGCGCCACCTGTCCACGCTCGACCTGCCGGTGACCGTGCTGCGGCCGGTCATGTTCCACGACATCCTCCTGGACATCGCCCCCCGCCCGGTGGACGACGGACTCGTCCTGGGCCTGTGGCTGGACCCCGAGACCCCGGTGCAGCTCATCGCGACCAGCGACATCGGCGTGTTCGCCGCGGACGCCTTCGAGAACCCGGACGCCTGGCTCGGCCGGACCGTCGAGATCGCCGGAGACGTCCTGACCGGACCGCAGATGGCCGCCGCGTTCGAGGCCGCCTCCGGCGTCCCGACCCGCTTCCGGCAGCTGCCCATCGAGCCGCTGCGCGCGGCCCGCCCCGACCTGGCCAACATGTTCGACTGGTTCGAGCGCGACGGCTACCACGCCGACCTGCCCGAACTGCGCCGCGGCAGGCCCGGCCTGGTCTCCCTGGAGACCTGGCTGAGCGACAACTGGACCGCCCCGCTGGCCGCTTCACCCCGCTGACCGCCGGGGCCGGGACCGGAATCGGAATCGGGGCCGGGACCGGGGCCGGCACCGGCACCGGCACGGCGGCGGCACCGGCACCGGGGCTGGGGCCGGGCTCAGGTGAAGACCGGATCCTGGGTACGGGTCCGCTTGAGCTCGAAGAACCCCTCGGTCCCGGCCACGGCGAGCACCCCGTCCCAGAGCTTCACCGCGGCCTCGCCGCGCGGGGCTGGTGTCACCACCGGGCCGAAGAACGCCACGTCGTTCACCGCGACGACCGGGGTGCCCACGTCGGTGCCGACGCGGCCGATGCCGTCGCGGTGCGAGGCGCGCACCGCGCCGTCGAACTCCTCGGACCCGGCCGCGTCGGCCAGAGCGGGATCGAGGTCCGCGGCGGCCAGCGCCGCCGCGTAGGTGGACCGCTCCTTGGGCGCCTTCTCCAGGTGGAACCGGGTGCCGAGTTCGGTGTACAGCCGGCCCAGCACCTCGGGGCCGTACGCCTGCCCGGCGGCGGCGCACACCCGCACCGGCTCCATCCGCAGGGCCAGGTCCCGGTGCCAGCGCTCGGGCAGGTCGGTACGCCCCTCGTTGAGCACGCTCAGGCTCATCAGGTGCCAGCGCAGCTCCAGCGGCCGGTGCCGGGCGACCTCGAGGATCCAGCGGGAGGTCAGCCACGCCCAGGGGCAGGTCGGGTCGAACCAGAAGTCCACGGTGGTCGGGCTGTCGTGCCGCAACGGAGCCTCCTCGAAGTGCCTGTGGGAAAGCGGCCGTCGGTCTGCGGCCGGTGCGGGCGTGCGCCGCCCGCGCGGACACCGGGCCCGCCGCGCCGCCGCGGCCGGCCCCGGGTCCGTCGTCTCACCCGGATCCCTCTCGGTTTCCATGGCGGGGCCGGAACAACCTGACAAGGGCGGGCCGGAATACCGGTGGAGCGGCGGTGGAATTGCGCTGTTCAACCGCTCAAATTCCCTGGTTGAACGTTCGAGGGAATTCCGATAATTCCGGAGTTGCGGGCCGCGGAAGCGTCAACCTATCGTCTGGAACCCCGAAAAGGGCGCTATGAAAGGAAAGCCATGTCCGCATTGCCCGAGGTCCGTGACCAGTCCGATTCGTACGAGCTGCTCCATCTCATTCAGGGTGCTGTGATCACCCAGGCGATATCCGTCGCGGCCAGGCTCGGCATTGCGGACGTCCTCGCCGACGGACCGCTGTCCGCCGAGGAGATCGCCCAGCGGGTCGGATCCGACCCGAAGGCGACCCACCGGATCCTGCGGGCGCTGTCCGGGCACGGGGTCTTCGCGGTGCGCGGCGACGGCCGGTACGAGCACAGCGCGCTGTCCGACAAGCTCCGTGAGGACGCGCCGGACTCGATGCGCGGCTTCGCCCTGCTGATGAGCCACCCGCTGCTGCACGAGGAGTGGGGCCACCTGCTGGCCACCGTGGAGAGCGGCGAGCCCAACCTGCCGAAGCTGCGCGGGATGGGCGCGCTGGACTTCTTCCACGCCACCCCCGAGTACGCGGGCGTGTTCTTCAAGGCGTTCGGCGAGCTCTCGGAGTCGGAGACCGACCCGATCCTGGCCGCCTACGACTTCTCCGCCTTCTCCACGGTCGTGGACGTCATCGCCGGCCGCGGCAACCTGCTGGCGGGCATCCTGAAGCAGGCACCGGACGTCAAGGGCGTGCTGTACGACTCCGAGGTCGCCACCGTCGACTCGCCCGCGCTCTTCGAAGCCGCCGGGGTCGCGGACCGGCTGACCATCGAGCACGGCGGCTACCTCGGCAAGCTGCCCGCCGGCGCCGACGCCTACCTGTTCAAGCACATCATCCACGACTTCTCCGAGGCCGACGCCGTCACCGCGCTGCGCAACGCGCGCGAGGCGATCGCCCCCGGCGGCAAGCTGCTGGTCATCGAGTACGTGCTCCCCGAGAACAACGAGAAGCACCTCGGCCACACCATCGACCTCTGGCTGATGCTGATGCTCGGCGCCCAGGACCGCACGCTCGCCCAGTACACCGAGCTGTTCGCCAAGGCCGGCTTCAAGGTCACCCGGGCCGTCCCCACCAGCGCGCCGATCTCGATCATCGAGGCGATCCCGGTCTGATCCCGGCGGACACAAGCCGGTCCCCATCGCAGAAGCCGAGGCTCAAGGACAGGAACCATGGATACCGAGGTCATAGTCATCGGGGCGGGTCCTGCGGGACTGACGCTCGCGGCCGAACTCCGCCTCGGCGGCGCCGACGTCACCGTCTTCGAGCAGCGCACCGAGCGGAGCTGGGAGTCGCGCGGCATCGGCTTCACGGCGCGGGCCACCGAGGCGTTCCACCAGCGCGGCATCCTCGACCGCCTGGAGAACATCGAGATCACCCGGCAGGGGCACTTCGGCGGCATCCCGATCGACTATGGGGTGCTGGAAGGCTCGCACTTCGGTGTGCGCGGCGCCCCCCAGTACACGATCGAGGAAATGCTCGAGACCTGGGCGCTGGAGCTGGGCGTGACCCTGCGCCGCGGCCACGAGCTCACCGCTGTGAGCGACACCGGCGACACCGGCGACAGCGTCACCGCGACCGTGCGGGGCCCGCACGGACCCGAGCGGTGCACCGCCCGCTACCTGGTGGGCTGCGACGGCGGGCGCAGCACCGTGCGGCGCCTGGCGGGTTTTGAGTTCGCCGGCTCGGACGCCACCCGCGAGATGTACCTGGCGGACGTCAAGGGCTGCGACATCAAGCCGCGGATGATCGGTGAACTGCTGCCGAACGGCATGGTCATGGCGGCGCCGCTGGAGCAGGGCTACACCCGCATCATCGTCTGCGAGAACGGCACGCAGCCCGACCGCGGCCGCGAGGTGACCTTCCCTCAGGTCGCGGACGCCTGGCAGCGGCTGACCGGCGACTCCATCCACCACGGCGAGGCCCGCTGGGTCAGCGGCTTCACGGACGCCACCCGCCAGGCCACCGAGTACCGGCGCGGCCGGGTGCTGCTGGCCGGCGACGCCGCCCACATCCACCTGCCCGCCGGCGGGCAGGGCCTGAGCATCGGCGTGCAGGACGCCTTCAACCTCGGCTGGAAGCTGGCGGCGACGGTCAGGGGCCACGCCCCCGAGCACCTGCTCGACACCTACCACGCCGAACGCCACCCGGTGGCGGCGCGGGTCCTGCGCACCACACTCGCCCAGGGAACGCTCAACCTCACCGGCCGCTCCGTCGCACCGCTGCGCACCGTGATGGCGGAGATCATCGCGATCCCGGCGGTGGCCCGGCACCTGTCCGGCCTGGTCAGCGGCCTCGACATCCGCTACGACCTCGACGCCACAGCCACAGCCACAGCCACCGCCACCGCCACCACTGGCGCCGGCACCGGCAGCGCCACCGGCACCGGCAGCGCCACCGCCACCGACGGCACCGGCACCGACGGCGGCCCCGACACCGGTACGGGTACGGGTACGGGTACGGGCCGGCCCGGGCACCCGCTGCTCGGTGCCCGGATGGCCGACCGCGCACTGGAACTCGCCGACGGCGGCCACGACCGGACCGCCCGCCTGCTGCACCCGGCCCGCGGCGTCCTGATCACCGCCGACGCCTCCGGTGACACCGGCCGCCTCGCCGCCGGCTGGTCGGACCGCGTCGACCTGGTCCGGGTCAAGGACTTCCCCGCCGGACCGGAGGAGGACGGCGCCGCGACCGAGTCGGTGCTCGTGCGCCCCGACGGCTACATCGCCTGGACCGCACCGGACGGAGGCGGCCTCGAGGCCGCGCTGCGGCGCTGGTTCGGCGAGCCGGCCCAAGACTCCGCCACCCGAGACTCCGCCATCCGAGACTCCGCCATCCGAGACTCCGCCATCCGAGACTCCGCCATCCGAGACTCCGCCATCCGAGAGGAGAGCACGACGTGACCGAGAACGCGGTACGTGAAACGGAACACGAGATCGACGTCCATGCCCCCGCCGCGTCGGTGTACGCGCTGATCACGGACGTCGGCCGGTGGCCCGAGACCTTCCCCCCGACCGTGCACGCCGAGGTCGTCGAACAGGACGGCGACACGGAGCTGATCCGGCTGTGGGCGACGGCGAACAACGCCGCCAAGACCTGGACCTCCCGGCGCGTGCACGACCCGGACCGGCTGAGCGTGACGTTCCGTCAAGAGCGGTCGCAGCACCCGGTCGGCGGGATGGGCGGCGCCTGGGTGGTCGAACCCCGCTCCGCCACCTCGTGCCGGGTGCGGCTGCTGCACGACTTCCACGCGGCGACCGACGAGGTGGCCGACCTCGACTGGATCAGCGCGGCGGTCGACCGCAACAGCGCCTCGGAACTGCAGGCACTCAAGGACAGCGCCGAGGCCGCCGGGCCCGCTGAACTGTTCACCTTCGAGGACACCGTGACCGTCGAGGCGAGCGGCAAGGACGTCTACGCCTTCCTCAACGAGGCACACCTGTGGCAGGAGCGGCTGCCGCACGTCGCCCGGGTGTCGCTGCAGGAGGACGAACCCGGCCTGCAGATCCTGGAGATGGACACCCGCACCAAGGACGGCAGCACCCACACCACCCGCTCGGTGCGCGTGTGCAGGGCCGCGACGGCCATCGTCTACAAGCAGATCGTGCTGCCCGCCCTGATGACCCTGCACACCGGGCGCTGGCTCATCGAGGACCGCGACGGCGGCGGGGTGTCGGTGACCTCACGGCACACGGTACGGATCAACACCGACAACATCACCAAGGTCCTCGGCGCGGACGCGACCGCCGACAGCGCGCGGGACTTCGTCCGCACCGCCCTGAGCGGCAACAGCCTGGCCACCCTGCGCCTGGCGAAGGCCTACGCCGAGGGCCTGGCCAGCGAACCCGCCCGGCCGTGACCTCCTCCCGGGCCACCGCGCCGGTCGTCATCGTCGGCGCGGGCCCCGTCGGCCTGCTGCTCGCCTGCGAACTGCGCCGGGCCCACGTCCCGGTGACCGTCGTGGAACGCCTGGCCCGCCCCATGACCGAATCCCGGGCCAGCCAGCTCACCACGCTGAGCGCCGAACTGCTGCACGAGCGCGGCTTTTCGGCGCTGCTCGCCGAGGCCGCGCACGAACCGCGCACCCACTTCGGCGGCCTCGGCTTCGCCCTGTCCCCGGCGGACAGCCCGTACGCGGGCCACTGGAAGCTGCCCCAGTACCGCACCGAGGCCGCCCTGGGCGAACGCGCGCTGGCCCTGGGCGCGTCGGTGCTGCGCGCGCACGAACTGACCGCGCTCACCGACCGTCCGGACCACGTCCGGTGCACGGTCAGCGGCCCCGCCGGGCGCCGGCTGCTGCGGGCCGCCTACCTGGTGGGCTGCGACGGCGCGCACAGCACGGTGCGCCGGCTGGCCCGCTTCCCCGTGACCGCCACCCCCGCGACCAGACGGCTGCTGCGCGCCGACGTGTCGGGGCTGCGCATCCGCGACCGCCGCTTCGAACGGCTCGACACCGGCTTCGCGGTGGCGGCCACCCGCGACGGCGTCACCCGGGTCATGGTGCACGCCTTCGGCGACGCACCGGACGAGCGGCACGGACCCCCCGCCTTCGCGGAGGTCGCCGCCACCTGGAAGCGGGTGACCGGAGAGGACATCCACGAGGGCACCCCCGTGTGGCTGGACGCCTTCGACGACGCCAAGGGACAGGCCGACTCCTACCGGCGCGGCCGGATCCTGCTGGCCGGCGACGCCGCCCACTGGCATCCGCCGGTCGGCGGCCAGGCGCTGAACACCGGACTGCAGGACGCCGTCGACCTCGGCCGCAAACTCGCTGAGACCGTGCACGGCCGGGCCGCCCCCGGCCTCCTGGACAGCTACCACGACCAGCGGCACCCCGTGGCGGCCCGGGTCCTCGACCACGTCGCGGCCCAGGAACAGCTGATGTTCGCCGGCCCCGAGGCCGGGCCGCTGCGCACGCTCTGGTCCGAACTGATCGCCATCGAGGGGGTCCGCGCCCATCTGACGGCGGTGGCGAGCAACCTCGACCACCCGTTTTTGCAGGTACGCAAGGGGAGGCAGGAAAGGCAATGCAGGACTTCGACACAGACGTGATCATCGTGGGGGCGGGGCCCACCGGGCTCATGCTCGCGGGCGAACTGCGCCTGGCGGGCGTCGAGGCCGTCGTACTGGAGCGGCTGACCGAGCCGATGCGCCAGTCACGCGCCCTGGGCTTCTCCGCCCGGACCATGGAGGAATTCGGCCAGCGCGGGCTGCTGGAGCACTTCGGCGACCTGGGCGTCATCCCCGTCGGGCACTTCGGCGGCATGCCGCTGGACTACACCATCGTGCCGGGCGGCAACTTCGGCGTGCGGGGCGTGCCGCAGGCGCTCACCGAGGCGATCCTGCACGCATGGGCCACCGGCCTGGGCGCCGAGGTCCGCCGCGGCTGGGAACTGACCGCACTGACCGCCGGCGACGACGGCGTCGAGGTCCGCGCGAACACCCCCGAGGGCGAACGCACCCTGCGCGCCGCCTACGTGGTGGGCTGCGACGGCGCCCGCAGCGCCGTGCGCACCCTGTCGGGCATCGACTTCCCCGGCTACGAGGCCACCATCGAGATGCTGATGGCCGACGTCACCGACGTGAAGGTACGGCTGCGCCCGACCGGCGAACTCGGCGACGCGGGCATGGTCGTCGTGCTGCCCGTCGGCCCCGACACCACCCGCGTCGTCGTCTTCGAGCGCGGCGCGGGCGTACGGCCGACCGCGCAGCCCCCCACCTTCCAGGAGGTGGCCGACGCCTTCAAACGCGTCACCGGCGACGACATCCACAGCGGCAACCCGCAGTGGCTGAGCTACTTCACCGACTCCAGCCGCCAGGCCGCCCAGTACCGCAGGGGCCGCGTCTTTCTGGCCGGGGACGCCGCGCACATCCACATGCCGATCGGCGCGCAGGGCATCAGCGCGGGCGTGGGCGACGCCGTCAACCTCGGCTGGAAACTCGCCGCCGAGATCCGCGGCACCGCCCCCGAAGGCCTGCTCGACACTTACCACACCGAGCGCCACCCCGTCGCCGCCCGCATCCTGGCCAACACGCTCTCCCAGCGCAGCCTCTACCTCGGCGGACCCGAGATGGACCCGATGCGGTCGGTCTTCGCCGAACTGCTGGCCTACGAGGACGTCCGAAAGCTCCTGGTGGGCATGGTCACCGGCCTCGACATCGCCTACGACACCCCGGGCGTCGGCCACCCGCTGCTCGGCCGGCGCCTGCCGGACCTCAAGCTCACCGCCGGGGCGTCCGGCGAGGTGAGCGCCTACGGACTCCTCAACGGCGGGCGCGGCTTCGTCCTGGACCTGCGCGGCGACGCCGCGCTGAACGCCGCCGCCGAGCCGTGGACGGACCGGATCGACGTCGTCGTCGCACAGGTCCGCCCGGACGGCGAACTCGCCGACGCCCAGGCCCTGCTGGTCCGCCCGGACGGCTACATCGCCTGGATCGGCACGGCCGGATCCGGGACGGACGGTCTCACGGACGCCCTGAGCCGCTTCTTCGGCGCGCCCCGCGACCCCCGCTAGGACACGACGCCCCGCCGGCGCGGGCACTCAACCAAAACCCAGGAGGAACGAACCATGCCGTTCATCAACCCCGAAGACGGGCACCTGACCGTCCTCAACCTGTTCAAGACCGACACCCGCGCCCGGGTCGACACCCTCGTCAAGGAGATGAAGGCGATCGTCGACACCGCGGCGTTCCCCGGCTGGATCTCCAGCACGGTGCACCGCGGCGAACAGAACCCGGGAACCGCGAACTTCATCCAGTGGCGCGGCATGCAGGACCTGGAGACGCGCTACAACGACAGCGAGTTCAAGCACCACACCGTCCCGGTCTTCCGCGAGATCACCACCTTCGTCCGCCTGATGCAGACCGAGGTCGACTCCAGCCGGCGCCACCCCGCGCTGGGCGGCGTCACCGAGGTCTCGCCCGGGCGCGACGACTACACGGTCATCGAGATCCTCGGCGTCGACCCCGCCGAGCAGGGCGCCCTGACCGCCACACTGGGACAGGCCCACTCCTGGCTCGTGGACGTGCCCGGCTACCGCTCGCAGAGCGTGCTGCGCGGCATCCGCTCGCGCAACCTGGAGGGCGGCGAGGGCACCCTGGCCACCGTCGGCGCGGACAACGACTTCGTCGTCGTCTACTCCCAGTGGGACGGCAAGGACTCCTACGACGCCTTCCGCACGCAGACCGACGCCCAGTGGTCCGCCGCGCGCCGCGGCTTCCAGGACCGGCGCAACTCCCTGATCACCAGCGCCGACTGGAACAGCTACCGCGCCGTCCACACCCGCTCCGCCGAGCAGCCCGTGACGGTCTGACCTCTCAGGACATCGACACCACGACGAGGCCCCCTGACACACGGTCAGGGGGC
>NZ_JBHWVI010000250.1:0-12068 GCF_042737005.1 Streptomyces sp. NPDC060027 | reverse complement strand
ACTCTCAGGAGTGGCCGGCCCCCGTTCGTTCGTTCGAGCAAGCCTCCGATCAGCGAAAGCGCTACCGGCACGACATCCGCGTACGGCAGGATCTTTGGATGGAGCGCGTACGTGATGTGAGTGAACTGCCGAAGGCCCATCTGCACCTGCACTTCACCGGGTCGATGCGGCACACCACCCTGCTGGAACTGGCCGACAAGTACGGCGTACGGCTGCCGGACGCGCTGACCAGCGTGGAACCGCCGAAGCTGCGGGCGACCGACGAGCGCGGCTGGTTCCGCTTCCAGCGCCTGTACGACGCCGCGCGGTCGTGCCTGAGAGAGCCCGAGGACATCCAGCGGCTGGTGCGCGAGGCCGCCGAGGAGGACATCAAGGACGGCTCCGGGTGGCTGGAGATCCAGGTCGACCCGACGTCGTACGCCCCGCGCCTCGGCGGTCTGATCGCGGCTCTGGAGGTCATCCTCGACGCGGTGGACTCGGCCGTGCGCGACACCGGACTCGGGATGCGCGTCCTGGTGGCCGCGAACCGTATGAAGCACCCGCTGGACGCCCGCACGCTGGCCCGGCTCGCCGTGCGGTACGCCGACCGGGGCATCGTCGGTTTCGGACTCTCCAACGACGAGCGACGGGGCATGGCGCGGGACTTCGACCGGGCCTTCGCCATCGCGCGGGAGGGCGGGCTGATGTCCGCGCCGCACGGCGGCGAGCTGACCGGGCCCGCCTCGGTCCGCGACTGCCTGGACGATCTGCACGCCTCGCGGATCGGCCACGGGGTGCGGGCCGCCGAGGACCCGCGGCTGCTGAAGCGCCTCGCGGACCGCGGGGTGACCTGCGAGGTGTGCCCCGCCTCGAACGTCGCCCTGGGCGTCTACGAGAAGCACGCCGACGTCCCCCTGCGAACACTGTTCGAAGCCGGGGTGCCGATGGCCCTCGGCGCCGACGACCCGCTGCTCTTCGGTTCCCGGCTCGCCGCCCAGTACGAGATCGCCCGCCGCCACCACGCCTTCACGGACCCGGAGCTGGCAGAGCTGGCCCGCCAGTCCGTCCGCGCCTCGGCAGCCCCGGAGGACGTCCGGGCGAAGCTGCTGGCCGGCGTCGACGACTGGCTGACTTCCTAGCCGCTTCTCAGGCCCCCGCCGACTCCACCGCGTCCCTGGGCGCGATCCCGGCGAGCAGGGTGCGGGCGAGAGCCGGGGCGAAGGTGTCCAGAGGCGGGGGCGTGCCCTCCGGGGTGGCGTCGTAGGCGAACGCGCGCTGCGCGCAGGCGCCGAGCAGGAGGGACGCGGCCGCGTAGGTGTCGGAGTCCGGCTGGATACGCCCGGCCCGCTGCTCCGCCCGCAGATAGGCGGCGACGCCCAGGATGGGCATGTGGGGGCCCGCGTCCATGGCCCGCATGGCGTCGTCGTGGCGGCGCTTGAGCTGCGTCTCCGCGTACAAGGAGGCGGCGATCGGGAAACTCTGCTCATAGAAGAGGGCCGCCCGGCGGGCGATCTCGGTGAGGTTCTCCTCCAGCGAGTGCTCCCCCGGCTCGGCCGTCAGCCGCTCCAGGAGAGGGCCCAGCTTGGGCAGCCGCTCCTGAAGGACCCGGATGAACAGCTCTTCCTTGCTCGCGAAGTACTTGTAGAGCGCGGCCTCGGAGCAGCCGGCCGCCCTGGCGATCTCCTTGGTCGTGGCGCGGGAGAGACCGAGGGTGAGCATGAGCTCGTGCGCCGCGTCGAGGATGCGGATCCTGGCCGGTTTCGACGGCGTGGGCTCCGTGGCGGTTTTCTGCTGCATGGGGCCCAAGGATTCCATGGCACACCCTCTCGGGGTTGACGGGTGGGTGAGTACTTACTCACCCTAGAGGGAAGCACAGGTGAGTGAACACTCACCCTCCCATCTCCATCCAGCGGAGCAGGTCATGAAACTCACCGTTCTCGGTGCCACCGGAGGCATCGGCCAGGAGATCGTCCGCCAGGCCCTGGGCGCGGGCCACCAGGTCACGGCCGTCGTACGGGACCCCGCGCGGCTGACTGTCACGGGCGCGGGTCTGGAGGTGTTCCGCGCGGATCTCACCGACCCTCGGGCGCTGCGCCCCGCCGTCGCGGCCCGGGACGCGGTCCTGTCCGGCCTGGGCGCGCGCAGCCGCAAGGACGCCGGGGTCGCGGCCCGGCTCACCCGTACGGTGCTGGACGCCATGGAGGCGGAGCAGGTCCGTCGGCTGCTGGTGGTGAGCGCGAGTCCGGTCGGCCCCGCCGCCGAGGACGACGCGTTCGCCGACCGCGCCATGCGCAGGCTGATCTCCGGCATCCTCAAGGACGTCTACGCCGACCTGAGGGAGATGGAGGGCGAGCTGGCGGCCAGCGCCACGGACTGGACCGCCGTCCGTCCGCCCCGGCTTCAGGACAAGCCGCTGACCGGCACCTATCGCACGGTCGTGGGAGGCACCCCGCGGAAGAGCCGCTTCATCGCGCGCGCCGACGTGGCCCATGCGATGCTGGCGATGATCGACGACCCGGGGACCGTGAAGCAGGGCGTGGGCGTCGCCTACTGAGGCCTGCCCGAACCCGCCGGGCTCGGCCCTTCGTCGGAGCCCGTCAGGGCCGCCGGAGCCCTAGAGGCTGGCGTTCACCGTCACCGGCTCGTTGACCAGGGTGATCCCGAAGGCGTCGTGGACACCTGCGACGACCTCCCGGGCCAGCGCGAGGAGATCCTCTGTGGTGGCCCCGCCCCGGTTCGTCAGGGCGAGCGTGTGCTTGGTGGAGATGCGGGCGGGCCCGGTTCCGTAGCCCTTGGTGAAGCCCGACTTGTCGATCAGCCAGGCCGCGGAGGTCTTGGTGTGTCCCTCCCCGGCCGGGTACGCGGGCGGTACGGCGTCGGCGCCGAGCCGCTCCTTCACGCGCGCGTGGAACGCGGTGAACGCCTCGTCCGTGAGGATCGGGTTGGTGAAGAACGACCCGGCGGACCAGGTGTCGTGATCCTCGGGGTCGAGCACCATGCCCTTGCCGGCCCGCAGCTTCAGGACGGTCTCGCGGGCGTCGCCGAGGGCCACGCGGTCGCCGGGCTCCACACCGAGCGCGCGGGCCGTCTCGGCGTACTTGACCGGCGCCGACAGCCCCCGCGCGTCCTCCAACTCGAAGCGCACGCGCAGCACCACATGGCGGTCGGGCTCGGCCTTGAAGCGGCTGTGACGGTACGAGAAGGCGCACTCGGCGTTGGTCAGCGTGACCGTTTCCCGGGCCATCCGGTCATAGGCGATCACCTCGGTGATCGTCGACGACACCTCCTGGCCGTACGCGCCCACGTTCTGGATCGGTGTCGCGCCCGCGGAGCCGGGGATACCGGCGAGGCACTCGATCCCGGCGAGCCCGGCCTCGACGGTGCGGGCGACCGCGTCGGTCCACACCTCGCCCGCGGCCAGCTCCAGCCTCGTACCGTCGAGCGAGAAGCCCTTCGTGGCGATGCGCAGGGCGGTCCCGGCGAAGCCCTTGTCGCCGATGACCAGGTTCGATCCACCGCCGATGAGCAGCAGCGGCGTACCGGCGTCGTCGGCCTCGCGCACGGCGGCGACCACCTCGGCGTCGGTCGTGGCGGTGATCAGCCGGGCGGCGGGACCGCCCAGGCGGAAGGTGGTCAGCGGGGCCAGCGGGGCATCGTGGAGTTCCTGCACGCGCCCAAGACTACGAGAAGGGGCGGGGGCGCCCGGCCACCGGTGCTCCGCGGGCAGGCGAACGGCCCCGCCGGTGGGGCGGGGCCGTCCTGGTGCCGAGGGCCTGGCCGAGGTCGCTTCCCTGGGGGTTCGGCCCGGTGGCTTCGTTCCGGGCTTCAGCGGGAGGCGGTTTCGAGGGCGGGAGTCGTGAGCGGGTCGCCTTCGAGCCGGTCCGCCTCGGGCGAGCCGGCCGCGAGGTCGTGCGCCGGGTCCTCGGCCGTCCCGGTCCGCGCCGCGCGCCGGGCGGCCGGGATGAACAGGGTCGCGACGCCCGCGAGGGCGACGACCGAGGCCCCGACCACGAGCGCGGGCCGCAGCCCGTCGATGAAGCTGTGCGCGGTCTCGTAGCCGCCCTGCGCCGAGAAGATCGAGGACATCACCGCGATACCGAGCGCACCGCCCACCTCGCGCAGCGCGTTGTTGGCGCCGGAGGCGATGCCCTGCTCCTGCGGCCGGACGCTGGACATGACCAGGCTGGAGGCCGGGGCGAAGTAGAGGGACATCCCGATGCCGCTGATGATCAGCGCGGGCAGCTGGGAGGCGTACGAGGCGTCGACGGCGACCACGGCGGCGTAGTACGCGAGCCCGACGGCCTGGAGGAAGAGCCCGGTGGCGACGACGGGGCGGCCGCCGACGCGGTCGGACAGGTAGCCGGCGATGGGCGCGACGAGCATCGGCATACCGGTCCAGGGCAGCATCCGCAGCCCCGCCTCGGTCGGCGAGTAGCCCAGCACGCCCTGCATGTACTGGCTGAGCAGGAAGATCGAGCCGAACATCCCGAGGAACATCAGCAGGCTGGCCGCGTTGATCCCGGCGAAGGCGCGGGAGCGGAAGAGCCGCATCGGGAGCATCGGGTTCTTGGCCCGGGTGCCGTGGACGACGAAGCCGGTGAGCAGCGCGGCACCCGCGAGCAGGCCGGTCAGGACGACCGGGCTGGTCCAGCCGTCGGCGGGCCCGCGGACCAGGCCGTACACGATCCCGAAGAGGCCGCCGCTGGCGAGCAGGGTGCCGGGGAAGTCGAGCCGGGCGCCGGCGCCGAACGACTCGGACAGCCGCAGCCGGGCGAGCGGGAGCACGGCGAGACCCAGCGGAACGTTCAGCCAGAAGATCCAGTGCCAGGAGACGTGCTCGGTGAGGCTGCCGCCGATGAGGGGCCCCGAGGCGACCGCGAGCCCGTTGACGGCACCCCAGATCCCGTACGCCATCCCGCGCTTGGCGGCCGGAACCGCTGCTGTCAGCAGGGTCAGGGTCAGCGGCATCATGATCGCCGCGCCGACACCCTGGACCGCGCGGGCGGCGATCAGGGAGTCGATGCCGGGCGCCATGGCCGCGGCGGCGGAGGCGCCGGTGAAGACGCTCAGGCCGACGAGGAAGAGCCTGCGGCGGCCGAACCGGTCGCCGAGCGCCGCGCCGAACATCAGCAGGACGGCGAAGGTGAGCGTGTAGGCGCTCACGGTCCATTCCAGGTCGTCCAGACCTCCCCCGAGGTCCTTGCGGATGGAGGGCAGGGCGGTGGTGACGACGAGATTGTCGAGAGCCGCCATGAAGCCGGCGACGCCGGTGATGACGAGGGCCCACGCGGCTCCGCCGCGCCGCCCGGTCGGCGCCGTGGCCGGATCCCCCGCCGCCGGGGCCGGTCCCTCGGGCGATTCCGTAGCCGGTGCCGGGTCCGGTGCCGCCGATCCGTTCTTCGCTGTCCGTGCCGTCCGCTGAGACATCGCTCCCCCAGAAGGTGATGTGATTCGGTGGTTAGTTATTGATGACTAACTTTTGCGCTCATGAAAAGGCGCCGAAATCCGCCCCCGCCATGCACTACCTCTCCAGCGGGCCCGTGACCCGCGCCGACGGATAGAGCCCTGCCCAGACCCGGTGCTCGGGCGGGAACCCCATCGCCACCAGGCAGTTGACGAGCATTCCGTACGCCATGAAGGTCGTGGTCCCGTCCGCGTCGGCTCCGAGCGGCACGTGAACCGCGTCCCAGAGCCGCATCCAGCCGGCCCGGACCGCCTCGCCGAGCTCGTGATCGCCGCCCTCCTCGGCGGCCGCCACCGCGACGTACATCTGCATCTGCATCAGCAGCCGCTCCGGATGCTCCGCGATCACGTCGACGTAGGCCCGCGCCATGGCATGCAGGGCCTCTTCGCCCTCCAGCCCCTCGGCGGCCTCCTCGAACGTGCGCCGGGCGAGCTCCATGCAGTGCTCGGCGGCCGCGAGGAAGATCGCCTTCTTGCCCGGGAAGAGCCGGAAGAGGTACGGCTGCGAGACACCCACGCGCTTGGCGATCGCCTCGGTGGACGTGCCGTGGTAGCCGCCGCGGGCGAACTCGATCATCGCCGCGCGAATGACGCTCTCGCGCCTCTCCTCTGCGCTCATCCTGACCATGCGGCTAAGTTAGTACTCAATCACTAACTAAGTCAAGGGGTGGGTGCTGGGGCTTGGGGGTCGCCTACCCACGGTGCCGTGCCGTGCCTCGCCGTGCCGTGCCCCACTCGCCTCACCGGCAAGGAACGAGTAAGGGGCGCCCGCAATGGCGGGCGCCCCTTACTCGGCCTTCGGATCCTGATCAGGATCAGGATCAGGATCAGGCGAGTCGCACGACCGCTCGCGACATCCCCAGCACCTTCTGCCCGTCACTGGTCGCCGTGAGGTCGACGCGGACGGTGTTGTCGTCGAGCTTGGCCGCGACCTTGCCGCTGACCTCGATCGTGGCGCCCTTGTCGTCGTTCGGGACGACGACGGGCCTGGTGAAGCGAACGCCGTACTCGCTGACCGAGCCCGGGTCGCCGACCCAGTCGGTGACCACGCGGATCGCCTCGGCCATGGTGAACATGCCGTGCGCGATGACGTCGGGAAGGCCCACCTCGACCGCGAACTTCTCGTTCCAGTGGATCGGGTTGAAGTCCCCGGAGGCTCCCGCGTACTGCACGAGCGTGGCACGCGTCACGGAAAACGTCTGCGCCGGCAGCTCGGTGCCGACCTCGACGTCCGCGTAAGAGATCTTCGCCGTCATGTCAGCCCACCTCCGCCGCACGGGACACGAGCTTCGTGACGGCCGTCACGACGTGCTCGCCGGCCTCGTCGTGGACCTCGCCACGGACGTCCAGGATGTCGTTGCCCGCGAGGGACTTGATCGCCTCGATGGTCGAGGTGACCGTGAGCCGGTCACCCGCGCGCACCGGGCGGGTGTACACGAACCTCTGGTCGCCGTGCACCACCCGGCTGTAGTCGAGGCCCAGTTGCGGGTCCTGGATGACCAGCCCCGCGGCCTTGAACGTGATGGCGAACACAAAAGTCGGCGGGGCGATCACATCGGGGTGCCCGAGCGCACGTGCGGCCTCGGGGTCCGTGTACGCAGGGTTGCTGTCCCCCACGGCCTCCACGAACTCGCGGATCTTCTCCCGGCCGACCTCATAGGGGTCGGTGGGCGGGTAGGACCGCCCTACGAAGGACTGGTCGAGCGCCATGGGCTCGGCACCTCCTGGTTGTCGTCGCCGCACTGGTTGTCACGGCTGGAGCGACCGTCCTAGCCGGACGGCCTATCTTCGCTCACGGGGTCCACGCATGACGCCTGGCCCGCGCCGGACATCGGTTCCACAACGACGCGAGGCCGCCCCCCGAAGGGGACGGCCTCGTGTACGAGCCTGAATTATCGCGTTTCGCGGTGCGCGGTGTGCGCGTTGCAACGCGGGCAGTGCTTCTTCATCTCCAGTCGGTCCGGGTTGTTACGCCGGTTCTTCTTGGTGATGTAGTTCCGCTCCTTGCACTCCACGCAGGCCAGCGTGATCTTCGGGCGGACGTCGGTGGCAGCCACAGGAGTGCTCCTTGACGAACGGATGGGACATTAACGCATAGAAGAGTAGCCGATCGAAGGACCGACCCCACAATCGGCTACTGTCAGTAGCGGTGACCGGACTTGAACCGGTGACACAGCGATTATGAGCCGCTTGCTCTACCGACTGAGCTACACCGCTGAGATGCGATCGGATCCCGCCTTGCGACGGGAACCTTTCGCACCAGAGCCCCAATACGGAATCGAACCGTAGACCTTCTCCTTACCATGGAGACGCTCTACCGACTGAGCTATTGGGGCGAGCGATGAAGACATTACACGGTCCTCCACCGATCGCCCAAATCCGTTTCGCGGCACCCGCCCCGGCCTGTTCCCACGCGCTTCCCCAGACGTTCCCAGAACCCCTCACCGGCCCCTCGGACCCCCTGCGTCACACGGGGTGACGGCCTTCCGGCCGCCCTCGGACACCGGGCTGAACGGACAGCCGGAGGGCACGGGCAGCGGCCAGAGGGCGGCGGGGCGGGCCGGTGCGCGCGGCGGTTCGGGGATCGGCCCGGCGGCCCCGGGATGGCCGGTCCCCGGCCCGTCGACGGGCCACACCGGTACGACTATTGCGCTCCTCCCCGACGTTGACGGGTCGCCGCCCTAGGCTCGACTCACGTTGCGTGATCTTGTCTCCCCACGCTCCGTAGTCGTCCCTCCCGCAGCCGCCCCGAGCCCCAGGAGTGCGATGCCCGACAGTCAGCAGCAGCCGCCCCACTCCTCGGCGGGACAGACCGACACGGCCGCACTCCTGCTGTGCGGGGCGCGGCTCACCGACGGCCGGGCCGTGGACGTACGGCTGGGCGGTGGGCGTATCGAGGCGGTCGGTACCGCCGGAAGCCTCGCGGCGGGTGCCTCGGGGGCTCTCGCCGCGAAGGTGGACCTCGACGGCTACCTCCTGCTGCCCGCCCCCGCCGAGGCCCACGCGCACAGCGACACGGCCCTCGCGGCCGACGACGACGGACCTCTGGCGTACGACGACCAGGAGATCCAGCGCCGGGCCACCGAAGCCGCCCTGCTGCAACTCGGCCACGGCGCCACGGCGTTGCGGTCCCATGTGCGCGTCGGAGACGTACAGGGGCTGGACGCGCTGGCGGCGGTGCTTCAGGTACGGCGGTCGCTGCGGGGGCTCGCGGAGCTGACGACGGTGGCGATGCCGCGGCTGCTGACGGGTGCGGCCGGCGCCGACGGGCTCGCGATGCTGCGGGACGCCCTGAAGATGGGCGCTTCCGTGGTGGGCGGCTGCCCGGACGCGGACCCCGATCCGACGGGGTACGTGGAGGCGGTCCTGGAGCTCGCCTCCGAACACGGCTGCCCGGTCGATCTGCACACGGACGCCGCCGATCCCGCCCGGCTCGCCCGACTCGTGGCGATGGCGGGCGGCTTGCGGCCCGGGGTGACGCTCGGCCCGTGCGGCGGGCTCGGCCGGCTGCCCGTCGAGGTGGCCTCCCGCGCCGCGGACCAACTGGCCGCGGCCGGAGTGACGGTGGTGTGCCTGCCGCAGGGCGGCTGCGGATCGGCGGACCGGCGCGGCACCGCTCCCGTACGGCTGTTGCGGGCGGCCGGAGTACGGGTCGCGGCCGGCAGTGGCGCCCTGCGTGACCTGTCCAACCCGGTGGGACGCGGGGACCCGCTGGAGGCCGCCTACTTGCTGGCCTCGCGGTACGGGCTGCGCCCCGAGGACGCGTACGACACGGTGAGTTGTGCCGCCCGGGCCGCCATCGGGCTGCCCGAGGTCCGCGTGGAGGCCGGATTCCCGGCCGAGTTGCTCGCCGTACGCGGGGACCGGCTCTCGGGGGCGCTGTCGCTCGCGTACAGCCGGATCGTGGTGCACCAGGGGCGCGTGGTGGCGCGGACGAGCGCAGTGCGGGAGTACTGCAACTCGGCCGCCGAGCCGGGGATGGAACTGCCTCGGCAGGGCCGCGGAGAACCGTCATAGCCGGTGCGGAACGCGCGGCGGACGCAGGCCCGGACGGAGATGGGCGGGTCGGCACGCGAGGCGGACGCGTGGCGGACGGAGATGGGCAGGTCTGCACGCGAGGTGGACGGTCCCGCGCGCGTGGAGGTCGTTGTACGCCCTCCACGCGCGCGGGACTTCGCGGGACAGGCCTACCCGCCGTCACGCGTCCGACCGTGTCGCTCCATGAGCTCCCGGGGTCTCTGCGGCCCGACCGGGCGCCTGCCCCGGACTCCCTGTTCCTGGCGTCCGCCGCTCCCCCGGGATTTCAGCGAGCCTTTCGCGGGCTCGCGTCCGTGCTCTAGAACCCGCCGCCACCCAGGAGGGCACCGCCCAGCGAGTCGCCCCCGGGAACCTTGTCCACGGGCATCTCCGCGGCCCCCGACGGCGCGCTGACGTCACCCGCCTCCGAGAACTTCAGGACGAGCGGCAGCTTGGCGGACTTCGGACCGTCGGCGAGGACGGCCAGGTCGACCGTGATCTGCCGGAGGTCACCGTTCTTCAGCGTGAAGTCGACGGCGACCTTCTTGTTCGGAGCGTCCTTGAGGTCCTTCGCCGTGGGGAGTTCCGCGCCTGCGGGAAGGTCGTCCTGCAGCGGCCGGAGCTTGTCGAAGACACCGGTGAGCAGGTCACGGAAGTTGCCCTTGGCGACGACGTGCTCGACACCGTCCGCGCCGCTCTTGGTCCGGAAGGTGACCTCGTGCGCGATGACACGGCTTACGGCGTCGAGGATCTTCTTCTGGGTCTTGGCGTCGATGTCGTCGGCACCGGCCCCCTTCGAGGCGCCCCCGGCGGCCTTCCGGGAACTCTCCAGCTTCTTGGTGTCGACCTTCACCCAGTCCCCTTCGAGGACCTTCTTCATCTCCTTCTCGCTCGGGGGAAGGTCGTCGGCCGTCGGCATGGGAAAGCCCATCGCCTTGCCGACGGCCTTCAGGTCCGCGCGGTAGTACGTGAAGTCGCCGACCATCCGGTACTCGACCAGGACGCCGTCGGCCCCCGTGATCTTCATGCTCGTCCCGATGAGGTCCTTCTCACCCGAATCCGCCAGCGGCTTCTTGGACTTGACGGAGACATCGATGCGCAGCCCGCTGAGGAGCTTCGCGAACTCCGGCGGAAGCGCCTCCTCGGGACCGGACTCGCCCGCCAGCTTGTTGATCGCGTCGGCATCGGCGTCGAGGTCCAACTGGAAGGCGAGGGACTTCTGTTCGCCGAGCCGGTCGACGGCGTGGTCCACCTTCTGCCCGGCCGTGAGGTTCTCGACCGTGCCGCAGGCGGCCGCCGTGGCGAGGAGGACAGCGGTGCAGCCGGTCGCGATGACGGCCTTGCGTATGACGGTGATGATGGTCTCCTCTACGACGCCGTACGGGCCCGCACGGCGTTCTTTCGTTCGCGTGTTCACTCGCTCTCGCGGTGATCACCCGTACTTCCACAGTGATCACCCATGTGACTCACGAGGTGCCCATAGGGTTGTGCGGCGAACGCGCTCATCCGGGCGTACGGTCGGAAACATGCGCATTGTCATCGCTGGTGGTCATGGTCAGATCGCGCTGCGGCTGGAGCGGCTGCTCTCCGCGCGCGGGGACGAGGTCGCGGGGATCATCCGCCGTGCCGAACAGGGCGACGATCTGCGGGCGGCCGGCGCCGAGCCGGTCCTGTGCGATCTGGAGACGGCATCGGTGGAGGAGGTCGCCGCGCACCTGCAGGGCGCGGACGCGGCCGTGTTCGCGGCGGGCGCGGGCCCGGGCAGCGGAGTGGACCGCAAGGAGACGGTGGACAAGGGCGCCGCGATCCTGTTCGCGGACGCCGCGGAGCGGGCGGGCGTACGCCGGCACGTGGTCGTCTCCTCGATGGGCGCGGATCCGGCCCACCCGGGCGACGACATCTTCGACGCGTATCTGCGAGCCAAGGGCGAGGCCGACGCGTACGTACGTCGTACGGGCCTGGACTGGACCATCCTGCGTCCCGGCAGCCTGATCGACGACGCCGGGACCGGCCTCGTACGCCTGGAGGCCTCCACCGGCCGCGGAATGATCCCCCGCGACGACGTCGCCGCGATCCTCGCGGAACTGGTCGACACTCCGGCGACGACCGGCCTGACCCTGGAAGCGGTCAGCGGCTCGACACCGATCTCGGTCGCGGTGAAGTCGGTGGCGGGCAACTAGCCCACGCCCCATCCCGGTGCCGGTAGCGGTGCCGGTGGCGATGGCGGTACCAGTGGCGGTGCCGGTGCGGTTGCGATGGCGGTACCAGTGGCGGTGGCGGTGCGGTGCCGGATCAGAACAGCGGGAGCTGGCCGGGGAATTCCGGGACGGTGTACCCGTCCAGCGCGGGCTGCGCCGCCCCGATGAGGGCCTGTCGGCGCGAACCGGGGCACGAAACCAGTTCCCCGATCCCCCGCGCGCCGGGCGGATCGTGCCGGGCGAACCGCCCCGCGACGACGGCGATCTCCCTACGGCACTCGGGGCAGTTCCTGCGACGCGATGACATGGGATCAGTGTGCCCCGAGGTCCCCGACTTGCGTCGCCGCGCCCGTCGCAGTACGTAACGACGACGAGGGCGCGGCAACCTGCCGAGGGCATGACTAAGGGCCC
>NZ_JBHWVI010000249.1:0-12210 GCF_042737005.1 Streptomyces sp. NPDC060027 | reverse complement strand
GCCACCTCACTCAGGCGTCGGGGGCGGGTCAGGCGCCGACCTTCGCCTGGGTCTCGTCGCGGGACTCGTCCGCGAGCGTCCGCGCGGATGCCGGGGCACCCGCGCCCAACTTCTGCCGGACCAGGGCGACGGCCAGCACGATCGCCGCGACGAGCAGCGACAGCAGCACCGTCTCCCGGCCGTCGTGCTCGGTGTCGGTCAGCATGTAGCCGAGGACGAAGACGATCATCGCGGCGGTCGCCCAGGTCAGGTACGGGTAGAGCCACATCCGCACGACGAGCTTCTCCGGCGCCTCGCGCTGGATGATCTTCCGCATCCGCAGCTGCGAGAAGCAGATGACGAGCCACACGAACAGGGCCACCGCACCGGAGGAGTTGACCAGGAAGAGGAAGACCGAGTCCGGGAACTTGTAGTTGAAGAAGACGGCGACGAAACCGAACACGACCGAGACGACGATGGCCGTCATCGGCACACCGCGCCGCGTGGTCCTGGCGAACGCCTTCGGCGCGTCCCCGCGCTGACCGAGCGAGAAGGCCATGCGGGAGGCGGTGTAGAGGCCGGAGTTGAGGCAGGACAGCACGGACGTCAGCACGATGAAGTTCATGATCTGACCGGCGTGCGCGATGCCGAGGGAGTCCAGGGCGGCGACGTACGAGCCCTTGTCGTCGATGGCCGGGTCGTTCCACGGCAGCAGGGCGATGACCACGAGGATCGAGCCCAGGTAGAAGACGGCGATGCGCCAGATGATGCTGTTCGTCGACTTGGTGACGGCCCGCTGCGGGTCCTCGGACTCACCGGCGGCGAGGGTCGCGATCTCGCTGCCCATGAAGGAGAAGACGACCAGCAGAACACCGGTGAGGATCGAGCCGGGGCCGTGCGGCAGGAATCCGCCGTGGTCGGTCAGATTCCCGAACCCGGCCTTCTCTGCGTCGACACCGGGCAGCACACCGAAGATCGCGAGGCCGCCGACGACGATGAACGCGCCGATCGCCACGACCTTGATCCCGGCGAACCAGAACTCGAACTCGCCGTACGAGCCGACGGAGACCAGGTTGGTGGCCGTCAGCACCACCATCACGATGAGCGCCCAGCCCCACTGCGGTACGGCGGGAATCCATCCTTCGAGGATGTCCGCGCCGGCGGTGGCCTCCACGGCCAGCACCACGACCCAGAAGAACCAGTACAGCCAGCCGATGGAGAAGCCGGCCCAGCGGCCGAGCGCGCGGTCGGCGTGCGCGGAGAACGAGCCCGAGGTCGGGTTGGCGGCGGACATCTCACCGAGCATCCGCATCACCAGCACCACGAGCGTGCCGACGAGCGCGTACGAGAGAAGGATGCCGGGGCCCGCGGTGGCGATGCCGGCCTTGGAGCCGACGAAGAGCCCTGCGCCGATGACGCCACCGATGGCGATCATCGACAGATGACGGTTCTTGAGTCCGGCCTGGAGGCCGCCACCGGGTTCTCCGGGGCCTCCGTGGCCCTGTGCGGCCTTCGTGGGGGTCGGCTGCGAGGTCATGAGGGGGATTCCTTTGCGCCGGATGAGCAGATTCCCGTACGAAGTGCCCACTCCGTACGAGCGGTGTACGGGGCACGCACTCACCCGAGGTGTGGGGTGGTGTACGAGTCGGTCCAGTGAAACGGAGGCAAAGGAATTCGTGAACCTTTGAATCCAGATCGTTACTTGAGGTTTCCTTGAGGTTCTGTAGGATAGGTCACGTTTTTCAGGTGCGGCCCCCGGCGAGGCCGATCCGAAACGCGCGTGTCACACTCGGACCATGCGCGTGTATCTCGGCTCCGATCATGCCGGTCTCGAACTGAAGAACCACCTCGTCGAGTGGCTCAAGGCCGCCGGCCACGAGCCCGTCGACTGCGGGCCCCACATCTACGACGCCCTGGACGACTACCCGCCGTTCTGCCTCCGCGCCGCTGAGCGCACCGTGGCGGACCCGGGCGCCCTCGGCATCGTGATCGGCGGCTCCGGCAACGGCGAGCAGATCGCCGCGAACAAGGTCGCCGGCGTACGGGCCGTACTCGCCTGGAGCGAGGAGACGGCGGCGCTGGGCCGCGAGCACAACAACGCCAACGTCATCTCCGTCGGCGCCCGTATGCACACCCAGGAAGAGGCGACGAAGTTCGTCGAGACCTTCCTCGGCACCCCCTTCACCGGCGAAGAGCGCCACGTCCGCCGCATCGAGATGCTCGCGGACTACGAGAGGACCCGGGAGCTCCCGCCGATTCCGGCCCACCACCCGCAGCAGCCGCAGGCGTAGCACCGACGGGCCGACGGGCCGCAGGACGAGAGACAGCAGGAGGACCGGTGCCCGAGGGGCACACCATCCACCGGCTCGCCGAGGACTATCTCGGCGCGTTCGGTGGCCGCGGCGTCCGCGTCACCAGCCCCCAGGGCAAGTTCAGTGACGCCGCGGCCCTCCTCGACGGCTCGGTCCTGACCGCGGCGGAAGCCCACGGCAAGCACCTCTTCCTCGGCTTCCGCGCGGCGGAGTGGATCCACATCCACCTGGGCCTGTTCGGCAAGGTCGGCTTCGGCGGCACCCCCGCCCCGCCGCCCACGGACACCGTCCGCCTCCGCCTCACGAACGACACGGCGTACGTCGACCTGCGGGGGCCCACCACCTGCGCCCTGATCACGGACGACGAGAAGCACGCGATACACGACCGCCTCGGCCCGGACCCGCTGCGCCCGGACGCCGACCCCGCGGCCGCCTACCGCCGGGTCTCCCGCAGCCGTACGACGATCGCCGCCCTGCTGATGGACCAGAAGGTCATCGCGGGCGTGGGCAACGTCTACCGCGCGGAGGTCCTCTTCCGGCACGGCATCGATCCGTACCGCGCGGGCAAGGACCTCGGCGCGAGGGAGTGGGACGCGGTCTGGGCCGACCTCGTGGACCTCATGCGCGAGGGCGTCCGCAACAACCGCATCGACACCGTCCGCCCGGAGCACACCCCCGAGGCGATGGGCCGCCCGCCGCGCGTGGACGACCACGGGGGCGAGGTCTACGTGTACCGCAGGGCGAACCTGCCCTGTCACATCTGTGGCGGCGAGATCCGCACCGCCGATCTCGCCGCCCGCAACCTGTTCTGGTGCCCGGCCTGCCAGAAGGCCTGAATGTCCTAGAACCCGTGCGGCAGCCAGGGCGCGACCACCGAGGTGAACGCCATCGACGTCTCCGCCAGCGCCCCCTGCCGCAGTTCACGCACCCGTCCACCCGCCGCGAGCGAGGCCAGCGACACCCCGCCGAGGTAGACCGCGGCCAACTCCCTTACGGACAGGGCGAGATCAGGGGTGTCATCGGTCCGCACGCACGACGCGCCCTTCGCGTCGCCGGTGAGCCGCCAACGCCCTTCGTTCCAGGGGCAGAAGGCGTCCTCGACCTCGAACACCACGTCCACCGGGGCCTGATAGGTCCGTGCCTCCAGCGCGGCCCCGACATCGACGAGCCGCACATGCAGCGAGTCCTTCATCCGCAGCTGACAGCGGCGGATGTCGGAGACCAGGTACTGCCAGGCCTCGTCCACGGGGCGGCCCCGGGTCCGCAGCGTGGACGTCAGGTCGATACCGAAGAGGAACCGCCACAGCGCGGCCCGCACCGCGGGGTCCAGTCCCTCCAGGTCGTCCATCATCACCGTCCCGTTGTGCCCGGACGGTCCCCAGTCCGGCTTGACCCGGAAGCGTGTGTAGCCCACGACCTCGCCGTCCCGCTCGGCGACCACGCACTGCAAGGGCGAGGCGCCGTTCCGCTCGCCCTCCGGGTCGAGCACCCCGAGCCGCTGCCAGCCGGGCTGGCGGGCCAGCATCCCGGGACGCTCCGCCACGAGGCGGGCGTACACCGCCTCGCACGCGTCCAGCACATCCCTGGGCACGGCGTAGCGCAGCCGTACGTCGTCGGTCCCGGGCGGCACGGACAGTCCTACGCGGCTCGTGTCGATCTCCGCGCTGATCTGCTGCGTCCCGATGTCGTAGCCGAACCGCCCGTAGATCGCCGGCTCCGACGCGGTCAGGACGGCGAGCGGCTCGCTCCCGGCACGGATGTCGTCCAGCTGGCGGCGCATCATCGCGGTGAGCACGCCCCGCCGACGGTGCGTCGCCGCGACGCTCACCATCGTGATCCCGGCCGCCGGTACGGAGGCGCCGCCCGGGACCGTGACGCGGAAGGAGAAGGCCCCCGCCGTACCCACGCAGCTCTCCCCGTCCCACACGCCCAGCGAACGGTCGTACTCTGTGAGCGCGTTCCACAGTTCGCGCTCCTCGGACGACTCCGCCACACCTCCGAACGCGCGGATCAGGTTCTCGTACCACTTGTCCCAGTCGGCCTGCCGCAGCACCCGAACGTCAGTCGTCATAGCCCCATGCCTACCAGGGCAATGCGGTACGAGCGAGGGAATATCGCCCAACCGTCGAGCCCTTCAACCGGAATATTCCTGTGCGGTTCTCTGTGAAGTTGAGCGCTCGGAGGGGGGACAAGTGGGACCTCCCGTGCCAAGCACCTGGTCCGATGGATAGGGTCCCGAACTAATGGCAGCAGGACGAGAGCGGCGCGCGGAAGCCGATACGTTCACGGCCCGGTTGAAGAAGCAATGGCACCGGGCCCGCACAGGGCTGCGCAGATCCGCCGTCGACTACTTCCGCGGGGACGGTTCGGACTGGATCGCGCTGGCCGGTCTCCTCATCACGATCCCGATCATCGCCTCCACCACCCTGGTCAACTCGGTGTGGTGCTCACCCGCCGCCCTGGTCCTGCCGATCGTGGCCGGCGGCCTGCTGCTGCGCCCCGCGAGCCTGCTCGGGCTGTACGCGGCCGCCGCCACCGCGCTGATAGTCGAGTCCGTGAAGCTCGGCCCGTACACGGAGGGCCCGTCCCGGGTCACGCCGGGTGTGGTCCTGGTGGTCGCGGCCTGCGGCTTCTTCGGACTGCTCATCGCGCAGTTCCGCAGCCGGGTGGGCGTGCCCTGGCGACGCGGCGGCACCATGCTCTTCGACCTGCGCGAGCGCATCCGGGTGCAGAGCAAGCTGCCGAAGCTGCCGCTGGGCTGGCACCGCGAGATGGCACTGCGCCCGGCGGGCGGCCAGTCCTTCTCCGGGGACTTCGTCGTGGCCGCACGGACGAACGGCGGTCGAACCCTCGAAGTCGTCCTCACGGACGTGTCCGGCAAGGGGATGGACGCGGGCTCACGCGCCCTGCTGCTGTCCGGCGCCTTCGGAGGCCTCCTCGGATCGCTGCCGCCGCACGCCTTCCTGCCCGCCGCGAACGGCTATCTGCTGCGCCAGGACTGGGACGAGGGCTTCGCCACCTCGATCCATCTGGTGCTCGATCTCGACTCGGGCGACTACGAACTCTTCTCCGCCGGACACCCGCCGGGCCTGCAGCTCAGCGCGGGCAGCGGCCGTTGGGAGGAGAAGGCGGCGGAAGGCCCCCTGCTGGGTGTGTACGACGGCGCCCAGTTCGACCCGGTGAAGGGCTCGCTGCGGCCCGGGGACGTGCTGATGCTGTTCACGGACGGTCTGGTCGAGACCGCCGACCGGGACATCGTCGAGGGCATCGACCGGCTCACCGGCGAGGCCGACCGCTATGTCGCCGGCGGCTTCCACGGCGCCGCCTGGCATCTCATCGAAGCGGTGGCCAAGGACGTCAACGACGACCGGGCCCTCCTGCTGATCTGCCGCGAGGGCCTGACACCGGTACGCTGACCGCGCCCCACGGATTTCGGCAACGCGGCGGCAGCGGCCCGTACCGAGGAGACACTGATCCCGTGACGCAACCTCTCCTGACCCTGGCCGAAGTCGAAGCGCTCGCCCGCACGGCGCACGCCGCCCAGACCGACAAGGCCGGCCGCCCCTACGCCGAGCATCTCCAGGCGGTGGCGGACGGCGTCCGCGATCGCGGCGGCGACGACGACCAGATAGCGGCCGCCTGGCTGCACGACGCCGTCGAGGACGACGCCCTCTCCGAGGACTGGCTGGGCGAGGCCGCGCTGACCCCTCGTACGAAGGACATCGTGCTGGCGCTCACCAAACAGGACGGCGAGTCCCTGGAGTCGTACGCGCGGCGCATCCGCACCACCCGGGGCGCCCTCCTGGTCAAGGCGTCCGACCTCGCGCACAACGCCGACCCGAACCGGCTCGCGGTCCTCGACGAGCACACCCGGGCCCGCCTGACGAAGAAGTACGCGACGATGCGCGCCCTGTTGGGGCTGCCGCCGGGCTGAACACCGGCGTGCTCCGCGGTTTCCGCGCGTGGCGCCCTCGCGCCGTCGCGGCACGCAGAAGGGGCGGGTCCGGGGATCCGGACCTGCCCCTCTCGTATGCCCGTCGGCCACCCGCCCGTCGGCCCACGGGTCGGCCGGTCAGGCGTTGGCCTTCGCCCGCTCCCGTGCGAGGTCCATCGCGTCCCGTTTGAAGGCCCACGCCATCTTCGGCTCCATCGCGAAGCGGAAAACCCGCTGGACGGGCCGCGTGCACAGCACGGTCACGAGGGTGACAGCGGCGAACGTCACGCACACCTCGCCGAGCGGCTTGTGCACCCATCCGTGGTCGAACCAGCCCCAGAAGTCGGACCCCTTGATCACGAAGCCGTGCAGCAGATAGCCGTACAGCGTGCCCGCGCCGAGCGCCGTGAACCACATCTTCCGCCGCGGCACCCAGGCGAAGAAGCACGCGGTGAGCACCAGCGAGCAGCCGTAGAGCGCGAGCGTCATGACGACACCGGCCCACCAGGGAGCGCCCAGCTCCTGCGCGCTGTCGCGGTGGTAGAACCAGGTGGCGTTCATCCGGGGCGCCGCCCAGTAGCCGACGACCAGCGCCGCCGCCAGGATCGGCACCGACAGGACGCGCACCTCGCGACGGCGCACCAGCTGGAAGTGCTCGGGCTTCATGAGCAGGCCGAGAACGAAGAACGGCAGGAACTGCAGCACCCGCTGGAGGTCCAGGTCGTCACCGATCTCGGGCGAGACGGCCGCGAGCAGGGCGAGACACAGGGCGATGGGAAGCGGCCAGCGGACTACCTTCCACAGCGGGGTCGTCAGGCGCCAGACGAAGAGCGCGATCAGGAACCAGGTGAGGTACCACGGGTCGAGCAGGCTGATCTCCTGGTCCGACACGCCCCCGGCCCAGCGGTTGAAGAGGGAGTACGCGGTCTCGAACAGGACGTACGGGACGACGACGCCGGTGACGAGCCGCTTCAGGCGGTCGGAACGCATGTCGAAGCTGCGCGAGAAGTAGCCGGAGATGATGATGAAGGCCGGCATGTGAAACGTGTACACGACCGTGTACAGCGTCTCCGCGACACGGCTCTGACTCTTCAGCGGCTCCCACACGTGCCCCATGGCCACGAACGCGATCGCCAGGTACTTGGCGTTGTCGAAGAACGCGTCGCGCTGCCCGGCGGGCTTGCCGCGCGATGCGGCGCCGGTGGTCGTCGCGGTGACCTGGTGCGAGCGCGGGGAGGGCACTCCGCCCGTCAACTGCTGCGCCGGCGGGAGGGGTGATCTGTGGTGGTCGTGGGGTCGGAGCGAGTTGGTCACAGGCCCTCCCGCCAAGAACTCCGGGAGACGACCCTGGACCTCGCTGCGCGTTCGGGGGACGTGGCGGCGTGGAACATCTGAGGCACCCTAGCCTTGTCTGTGCGTTCTCGTAAAACGCCCGATGTCATTCCTGCTTATCGCGTGCGCCTACCCCGGATTTGGAGATGTGTGCCTACCGGTTCGCAAGTAGTTCCGGATACCGATTCGCTTACCGGGACGGGGTGTTCTGTCCTGCTTCATCCTGACTAAATAGTGCATAGCACCCGCGGGCGACTCTGGGGTTATGTCCGTTTCAGTAGGCTTTAGTTACCCGTCCCCGGCGTTCGCCGTGTGCCTGTGGCAACAATTCGAATTACCTGCGAACAAGGTGTGTGGGCACGGCAACGGTCACTCTGAATTCCCTGTGCGGCGCGCCGTCGAATTGCGTTGCGCACACGCGCGGTTGACGCGTTCCGGGGGAGTGGGGGAGCGCGGCGCCGGTCCGCGCCGGCAGGTCCCCGGACCGTTCCCGGGTCTGTCCTTGGCCAACGATGCGTCACCTGTCGCATACGAGTGGCCTGTTGGTGGCACGATGGTTCTGGCGGGGGTGTGCGGGGCTGCACCTCCGGGCCGGGAGAGCGGACCGACCGTAGGGTGTGATCAGTTGTGGCCATTTCGCTGTCAGTGGTGCTGCTGTTGGCGATCATCCTCGTGGTGCTGATCCGAGGGGGATCGATCAAGGCGGGACCTGCCATCGTCGCGGTGCTCTTCGGCTTCTTCCTCGCGTCGACCGGAATGGCTCCGTCCATCAACCGGTTCCTCAACTCGATAGCGGAGACCATCAACTCGATCAGCTTCTGAACGGGACCCGACGAAAGGGGCCACCGCCGGCCCGCGGACGTGCGCGGGACGCGCGGCACGCTCTGTGCCGACCGATGCCGCCGACTCCACCGGCACCGGCCACGGACACCTCTGTCCCCGAAGAGGCCACCGGCGCGGACGCCTTTGCGCCCCGGCCGGACGACGGGCAGCTCTGCCCCCGAAGGCGCGGTGGTCGTGATGAAGGGGACGAAGATCCGCCACAACGTCCGCGCGGTCCTGCGCGACGGGGAACACCTCGTGTTCCTGCGCCGGGAATGGCCCGGCGGCTCCCCTTACTGCACCACCGTCGGCGGCGGCGTCGAACCCCGCGACGCCGACCTGGAGGCGGCCCTGCGCCGCGAGGTCATGGAGGAGATCGGCGCCACCATCGGCCCGGCCGTCGAATTCCTGACCCTGACCGAACCGGGCGGGCGGACGACGGTCGTACGGCACTACTTCCGCGCCGATGTGCTGGACCTGGATCCGGACCGCCGCGACGGCCCCGAACTCGACGACCCCCACACGGGTGACTTCTCCACGGTGCACGTCGCGCCGGAGGCATCGGCCCTGAGGGCGCTCGAACTCCAGCCGCCCGAACTCGCCGCCTACCTGTGTGAACACGCCGAGGACTGGCGCACATGACGGCCGACGCCCGGCGGGACGGGGCGGGGCCGCCACGCGGGGGCGGTCAGGGCAGAAGTGCCGTGACGCCCTTCACCAGCAGCGCGACCACCGCCACCACGATCGGTACGGCGAGGATCAGCTCCACGATCCCCGGCGCCGGGACCACGGTCGGTTCACCGGCGTGACCGGCGTCCGACCGTTGCTCGCGCGCCCGCTCCAGTTCTTCGATCACCTTCCTGTGGCGGCCGAAGGAGGGCCAGCGGCTGAACGCCTCGACCGGGATGATCCGGCGCCCGTCCAGCGTGAGACTGAGGCTTCCGCTCCTGGCGTCCCAGTTCAGGCGCCGCACCGCCTGCCACGGAATCTCGTACGTCCGGTAGAGGTTGCGGATCACCACGACGGTCCGGTCATAGCGCACGAGCGGAACGAGCTGGACTCTCCCCGCGAACGCGACGAGGCTCAGCAGGCTGATGAGGCCCGAGACCTTCACGACCGTCCACTCCGGCAGGGAACGGATGCCCAGCGCCATGCCGCCCGCCACGACCACGATGGCCAGCGCGGCCACCACCTGCCGGTCCCGCCAAGGCCTTATTCGACGCACCGTCGCTTCCTTCGGTCGTGCCGCCTCTCCACTTCGCCGGAGCGGACGCAGAGGGAGACCGTAGGCCACACGGTCACATCAGGAACAGACGCGCGTCATGCGATGGGCCGGCACGACGGGCTCACCGGGAAGCGGAGCCGAGATCATTCAACTGGCTGTGATGGCGTGTGAAGCGCTGACTCGGATGAGAGACCTCCTTGCTGAGGACCCTGATCTCAAAGGCGACGCGTACTTCAGGGTTCGGGCCGACCTGTGGAGGGAGAACGCTCACCTCCGGGAGGCCATGCGCAAGGACCTGGGGATGGATGGGCAGCCCCCGGATCCCGACGTCGGCCGGTATCGGTACCCGGCTGCATCGTGAGGGGTCGGCGGGGATCGCCGGAAGTCCCCAGCCTCCGTCCATGCCCCGCATGGGCCACAGCCCCGCCCGTGCCGCACTGATCTATCAGCACGCCAGTGCGGACCGCGATCGTCTGATCGCCGATGCGGTGAGTGGTCTGGTGAAGAAGGGCCGTAAGGGCGCCGGCAAGCCGAAGGGGAAGGACCGGAAGCCCAACGGGCACGCAGCGGGCACGGACGGCTGAACGGAGCCCCCGGGAAACGACAAGGGCCAGGCCGAGGAATGAACCTCTGGCCTGGCCCTACGTCATATGGAGCGGGCGACGGGAATCGAACCCGCGTAGCTAGTTTGGAAGACTAGTGCTCTACCATTGAGCTACGCCCGCACAGGGTGCGCCGCAGGTCAGCGACCGCGGCACAGAAAGCATCGTAGCGGGTCGGACGCCCACATCGCACACCCCATTCCCACCCGCGTCGGCGCTCGCGAAATGCGGCAGCCGCACTGTCTGCGGGCATGTACCCTACGTGTCGCACCGACGGGGTGTGGCGCAGCTTGGTAGCGCGTCCGCTTTGGGAGCGGAAGGCCGTGGGTTCAAATCCCGCCACCCCGACCACCGGCAGGAACCCGCCAGGGCTCCGGCCCGGACAAGATCACCTTTTGGGGCGTGTACCGCCTGCGGTTACTATGCAAGCTGCGTGCCCGTATGTCTGCAGTGTTACGTCTCTCAAGGGCCGCGAATCCGCCCAAGGCTCTGCCTGACCGGCAGCAGCACGCAGCAGAACCCCCCAAGAAGTCAGCCACAAGGAGACCGAACCGTGAAGAGCGCCGTGGAGACCCTGAACCCGACTCGGGTTCGGCTCACTGTCGAGGTGCCCTTCGAGGAGCTCAAGGACAGCCTCGACGCGGCGTACAAGAAGATCAACCAGCAGGTCACGGTGAAGGGGTTCCGGAAGGGCAAGATCCCGGCGCGCGTCATCGACCAGCGGTTCGGTCGCGGCGCCGTGCTCGAAGAGGCCGTCAATGACGCGCTCCCGAAGTTCTACACCGAAGCGGTCAACGAGGCTGAGCTGAATGTCCTCGGACAGCCCGAGGTCGACATCACCGAGCTGAAGGACGGCGAGACGCTGAACTTCACCGCCGAGGTCGACATCCGCCCGGCCATCGAGATCCCGGACTACTCCGGCATCGAGGTCGAGGTCGACGCCGTCGAGGTCAGCGACGAGGACGTCGAGAAGGCCGTCACCGACCTGCGCGAGCGCTTCGCCTCGACCTCCCCGGTCGAGCGCGCCGCCCAGGACGACGACGTCGTCACCCTCGACCTGGAGGCCAAGGTCGACGGCGAGGTCCTCGAGGACGGCATCGCCAGCGGTGTCTCGTACACCATCGGCTCGGGCGAGCTGCTCGACGGCATCGACAACGCCGTGAAGGGCCTGGAGGCCGGTGGCGAGACCACCTTCACCTCCGAGCTCAAGGGCGGCTCCGCCGCCGGCAAGGCGGCCGAGGTCACCGTCAAGGTCACCCAGGTCGCCGCCCGTGAACTGCCCGAGCTGGACGACGAGTTCGCGCAGCTCGCCTCCGAGTTCGACACCCTCGACGAGCTCAAGGCGGACAGCCGCAAGCGCCTCGAGAACATGAAGCAGTACGACCAGGCCACGCAGGCCCAGGAGCGCGTCCTGGAGAAGCTGCTCGAGCTGGTCGAGGTGCCCGTCCCCGAGAAGCTGCTCGAGGACGAGATCAACACCCGCAAGCACAACCTCGAGCACCACCAGCTCGGCCAGATGGGCCTCGACCTCGCGAAGTACCTGGAGATCCAGGGCAAGACCGAGGAAGAGTTCGACGCCGAGACCAAGGAAGCCGCGGTCAAGGGCATCAAGACGCAGTTCGTCCTCGACGAGCTCGTCAACAAGGAGAAGCTGAACGTCAACCAGGAGGAGCTCACCGAGCACCTCATGCGGCGCGCCGCTTCCTCCGGCATGTCCCCCGACCAGTTCGCCCAGGCCGTCGTCGAGGGCGGCCAGGTTCCGATGCTCGTCGGCGAGGTCGCCCGCGGCAAGGCCCTCGCGGTCGTCGTCGAGGCCGCCACGGTCAAGGACACCAACGGCGAGGTCGTCGACCTCGACGACGAGGAGGACGAGACGGCCGCGGCCGCCGACGGCTCCGAGGCCACCGAGGCCGCCGCCGAGACCGAGGACAAGCCCGAGGCCTGATCACCTCACTTGTACGCCTGAATGCCGATGGGCCCCGGGGACGTTTTCGTCCCCGGGGC
>NZ_JBHWVI010000248.1:0-12359 GCF_042737005.1 Streptomyces sp. NPDC060027 | reverse complement strand
CCCGTGTCTTGGCGGCGCGGAGGAAGCCCATGGGGCGGCGCCCCGCCAAGGCCTGAGGATCAGAAGCGGCCTGTCACCCGCCCGGCGTTCTTGGCGATGCTCGCGACGATCTGGTCGCGGAGCGGCGCGGGCAGGTCGTGGCCCATCGTGTCGAGCGGCAGGTAGGTGGAGTCGGCGATCGCGGCGTGGGTGGCCTCGCCGCCGGCGATCTTGATCAGTGGATCTTCGGCACCGTGGATCACCAGCGCCGGGAGCCTCAACCCCTGGAGGTCCTTCGTGCGGTTGGGCGCGATCAGGGCCGCGGTCACCTGGCGTGTTCCGCCCTCGGGGTGCTGCGCGCGGTCGTACGCCTGCTCCGCCATCGCGAGGCGGGCCTCGCTCTCGCTGTCCGCGTGGGTCTTCGAGCCGATGGTCGCGTACAGGGCGGCGATCTGCTTGATCGCGTCCTCACGACCGGGTGGCAGCGGTTTGGTCAGCTCCTGCAGCACATCGCCGTCGGCCATGCCGATGCTGATGTGCGGCGTGCTCATGATCGAACACAGGCTGAGCACGCGATCGGTGTACTCGATCGCGAGCAGCTGGGCGACCATCCCGCCCATCGAGGCGCCGACGACGTGCGCCTGCTCGATGCCGAGATGGTCGAGCAGCTCGACCGTGTCACGCGCAATCGCCCTCAGGTAGTACTGGCTCGGTGTGGTCTTCCATTCCGTCAGCCCGCTGTCGCGGTTGTCGGGACGAATCACCCGGTAGCCCTGATCGCCGAGCGCGTCGACGATCTCCTGCGGCCAATGGATCAGCTGCGAGCTGAGTCCCATGATCAGCAGCAGCGGCTCCCCCTGTGGATCGCCCTCGTCGCGGTAGCACATCTTCACCGTCGTCAGGTCCGCGAACTGATCGCGCTTGTCGTTCATGACATCCTCTCCGGCAGCTGCATCCCCCTGCCGGCCAACGGCGCCGGCTCGACGCGCGGTGAGAGTTCCGCGGCGCCGGGCCGCGGCGTCGTACGGGAAGGCAGAGTGAGGCGGGCCCGATGGCCCGTCGGCAGATCAACGAGCCAGTGATCGAGGGGACACGCCCTGGCCCCCGGCATATGCCGCACCACAAACGCCCTGCTCAGGACCGATAGCAGGGAGTTGTCCGCTTCACGATCGAGGACGGGATCATTCACCGAACCGCGGAGTTCACGCGGTTGGACGAGTACCCGTCGCACGGGGCTGGTGTGCGTCCTGAGTCGCCTCAGCGGTTCGGGCTGGTGGGCTCGCCGAGGGCGGCACGTACCCAGTCGTGAGTGGTCCCGGGATCGAGGGCGGCGAGCAGATCTGTGAGCGAGCCGTCCCAGCTTCGCCTTGCGCGGTCGGCGGCGGCTGTGACGACCATTTGCCGCGTGTCCTGGTCCTTGCAACGCACCAGCGTGATTGCCGCGTGGGGGCCGGCCTCGGCGAGGATCTCGTGGGCCTGGTGGGCATCCGCCCGTAGGTGTCCTTGACGCAGGTGCGCGGCGTGGGCCTCGCTCTTGGCCCCTTTGAACATCGACCGGAGTCCCATGAGTCCGACCGTCCATGCGAGCGAGACGGACATCAGGGTGTAAGTGAGGTCATTGGCTGTCATTACGCGAGCCCGTGTCAGCTTCAGTGACCCGTCAGTGTTGGCGCCGATGACGACAGCGGTCGTTCCGTCCTTGCGGGCCTTCTTGCGAAAGCCTCGCCCGAGCGATGCCAGCATGCGTTCGGCGTCACGGTGTGCATCGAAGCTGGCGATGACCACCGATTCCTGCCCGGATTCCGCGACCGGGTCGGGGTCGGAGGTCATGTGCGTCTCCTCCGCGGATGAGTTTCCGAAGCAGGACCTGACTGCCGGACGGACCGTGCCTGCTAGGGCGGGCCTACCGCTTCATACCAACACGTATCGAGCGATGGTGCAGCCGTAGAGCGCAGGAACAGCGCCGAACGAGCCCGGCCGGCTGCGACGCGACGGTCATGCCGGCCGGCATGCTGCCGAACCGCGCGCCCTCCTACTGGCGGGCCATGTGCACGCGCATCTCGCTCTCGGCGTCGACGATGAGGTCTCCGGACACATCGACGATGACGCCGTGAAGGGTGCCCGTGAAGCGGAACGGTGCCGTGTAGTCGGGGGTGACGGCGGAACCGGCGCTGGTGCCGCAGGCCATGCCACCCGGGTTGAACACGATCGGGGTGGTGACGGGCATGTCGTTGTCGCCGACCAGGCGTCCGTCGATGTACAGCTGAGCGCGGCCGGGTGCCCCCTTTCCGTGGGGGATGTCGGGGGCGCCGGTGGGCTCGAACTCGAAGCGCAGCGCGCACCGCCCCTCGGGCACGCTCTCGCTGGAAGCCACGTGGTGGAGGGTCCGCTGGATGTAGTTGTGGGCGTAGTGCAGATGCCCGTCCTTGACGTAGAGGGACCAGCCGCCGGCGTTGGTGCCCTGGCAGAGCAGGACGCCCTCCGCGCCGCCGGGCGGGATATCGACGTCGGCGGTGACGCTGTGCGGGCGGTTGAGGAGACGGGGGGCGACCGCGGCAGGGAGGACCTGGGTGCCGGGACGGAAGGTGTAGCTGGTGCGGGCCCGAGTGAGCTGCGGGCGCTCCAGAAGTAGGCGCTCGAAGCCACTGCCGTCGATCGGCAGCACGTTGTACTTGCCGGCCTCCATGTACCACAGCGCGATCATCTCGATCAGCTTGCTGCGGTGCTCCTGGGCGAGGTTCCGGGTCTCGGCGATGTCCTCGTCGACGTGGTACAGCTCCCAGTGGTGGGCGTCGAGGGAGTCGAGGTCCGCCGTGGTGATCGGGACGCCGAACGGCCGCCCGGCCTCGGCGAAGGAAGGACCGGGCCAGGGGCAGACCGCTCGCCACCCGTCGTGGTCGATGGCCCGGTGCCCGAACATCTCGTAGTACTGGGTGCGGTGGCGTGTCGGCGCGGCGGCGTCGTCGAAGGTGTGGGCGAAGCTGACCCCGTGCAGGGGCGACTGGGTGACGCCCCTGATGGTGGCGGGCGCTTCGATGCCGAGCACGTCCAGGACGGTGGGGACCATGTCGATGATGTGCGCGAACTGGTTGCGCACCTCACCGCGGGCCTGGATGCCGCTGGGCCAATGGACGAGGAAGGGGTCGCTGACGCCGCCGCGGTAGGTCTCCCGCTTCCACCGGCGGAACGGGGTGTTGCCCGCCGACGTCCAGCCCCACGGATAGTGGTTGAACGTGGTCGGACCGCCGAGCTCGTCGATCCGGGCCAGGCTCTCCTCCAGCGCCTCGGGCGCGTTGTTGAAGACCTGCAGTTCGTTGGTGGTCCCGGTCACCCCGCCCTCGGGACTGGCCCCGTTGTCGGAGACCACCATGATCAGCGTGTTGTCGAACTCACCGCTCTCCTTGAGGAATTCCACCAGCCGCCCGATGTGGTGGTCGGCGTGGCTGAGGAATCCGGCGAAGACCTCCATCATCCGCGCGGCGAGACGCCGCGCGTCAGGCGTGAGCGACTCCCACGCGGGCACGTCCGGATCGTGCGGGGACAGTCGCGCGTCCTCGGGCACCACGCCGAGCTGCTTCTGCCGGGCGAACGTGCGCTCGCGGTAGGCGTCCCAGCCGTCGTCGAAACGTCCCTGATAGCGGTCGGCCCACTTGGCCGGCACATGGTGCGGAGCATGTGCCGCGCCGGGGCACAGGTTCAGGAAGAACGGCTTGTCCGGGGCGACCTGCTTGGCGTCGGCGATGAACGACATCGCCCGCTCGACCAGGTCCTCCGTCAGGTGGTATCCCTCCTCCGGCGTCGCCGGCGGCTCGACCTGGTGGTTGTCGTACACCAGGTCCGGATACCACTGGCTCGTGTCGCCGCCCAAGAACCCGTAGAACCGCTCGAAGCCCCGCCCGAGCGGCCACCGGTCGTAGGGCCCCGCGGCCGACTCCTGCTCCGAGGGCATCAGATGCCACTTGCCGACCATGTAGTTGTTGTAGCCGTGCTCCAGCAGCATCTCCGACAGGAAGCCGTTCTCGAACGGGATGCGCCCGTCGTAGCCCGGGTAGCCGGTGGCCAGCTCCGTGATCGCTGCCATGCCGTTGGCGTGGTGATTGCGGCCCGTGATGATGCAGGATCGCGACGGTGAGCACAGCGCGGTGGTGTGCATATTGCTGTACAGCAGTCCGCCCCCGGCCAGTGCGTCCAGATTCGGCGTCTCGATCGGACTGCCATAGCAGCCGAACTGCCCGAAACCCACGTCGTCGAACACGATGAACAGCACGTTCGGCGCGCCTGGCACCGCCCGCACCGGCTCCGGCCACGCCGGACTCGACTCGTCGGTCGTCCGCCCGATCACGCCGGGGAACCGCTGGCCCGGCCTGTACTCATTCCACGACGACTGCGTCATTTCGGTCTCCGTCCCACCGGCAGCGCAAGCGCCCGTGATGCCTGTGCGTGCGGCGTCGCCACAGAGCCCTGCCGTCGACACGGGATCCCGATCGGATGGCCGGACAGGAGGCCCTGTCATCGGTCGTCGGCTGGAGTGGACCCGCCGAACCCCTCCACGCTAGGCCGCCACCGTCACCGCGGCGACCGGGCCGGGTGTCCCATCCAGCCGTGGAGCCGACCGCCCGGCCACGGCGTGGTTCGCCATCATCAACCCGAGCCGTCAGGCGTGCGGTCGGCGGACGGCTGGAGCAGCCATCCCACCGTAGGGATGCCTCCTGCGACGCACGGCACGACAATTGCGGAGACCTACCCTTTTCTGCCTGGATCGGAGATATCCGTGAAGGACCTCGAATTCGAGCACAAGAGTTCCCTGTCACGCCTTGAGGCTGCCGATCAGCTCGCGGCCCTCTCGGCCGCGCTCAGGGACGGTGGCGGCCGTGTCGAGCTCCAGCTCGGCCCCGGCAAGCTGAGCCTGCAGATCCCCCACGAACTGCAGAGCGAAATCGAAGTGGAGGTCGGGGACGGGAAGATAGAACTGGAGATCGAGCTCAAGTGGTCGACAGCCCAGGACGGGGAAGCCTCGGCCACTCCGGAAGATGACCCGGGCGACAACTGAGGGACCTCGCCGCATCCGAACAGGGGGCGCGTCGCCCTGGCCAGGCCGGCCTCCGAGCGGCCCCAGGCACAGAACACTCGATCGAGACGATGGCCGCAGACGTCGACGCGCACCGCCTTCGGCAAGGTCCTACATTAGTAAAATCAGCGTTTAGTGGACCAGAAGCACAAGATTCACTATCTGACCTCCTCCGGTGAGATTCAGCCGTCGAAGTCGTCCCATGACGCGGGGGTGCCCAGCCGGACGCACAGCAGAGGTGATGTCCGGTGAGTGGTGGTACTCCGCTGATGGTCGTGGACGGCTCGGGTGTCGTCCTTCGGTGGAGCAGCAGAGCGCGGGAACTCTGGCTGCGCTCGGAGTCCGAGGCCGTGGGAAGAACGGCCCTGAGCATGGTCGTGCCGGGCACGGGGGACCCCGGCGACGCTGCGGGAACCGAGAGCGGATCCGAGACCCGGGGCATCCGCGACATCGACGGAAACCCGGTCGACCTCCGCGTCCGGGTGGTGCCGCTCTCCGACGGCGAGGTCGCGTGGGGCCTCTTCGAGGCGGACGACGGTGCCGCCCCCTTCGGCACCCGGACCGCGGTGCCGGACGTCCCGCGCGCGAACACCCGCGAAGCGTTCTTCGTCCTGGACTCCGAGCTGCGCGTTCTCAGCGTCAACGACGCGGCCTGCGCGCTGTGCGACGTCGCGGCGGACAAGGCCGTCGACCGCCCGGTCACCGATGTGTGCCGTCCCGCCCGCCCGCAGGAGTTCGAAGGCGTCCTGCGGGGCGTTCTCGCCGACGGCGTCTCCGTCACCGGCCACCTCGTACGGCTCGACCCGGTGGACGGTTCGCCGCCGGAACGGTTCGCGAAGGTCTCGGTGTTCCCGCTGAGGAACGCGCACGGCCTGGTCGTCTCCATGACCGAGGTCACCGAGCCCATGCGGACCGAACGGCGCCAGGAGGCGCTCGGTTCGGTGCGCGAGCGGGTGGGGCGGAGCCTCGACGTCGTCACGACCTGCCAGGAACTGGTGGACGCGCTGGTGCCCGGCTTCGCCGACATCGCGGTGGTCGAAGTCGTCGACGCGGTGGTGCGAGGTGAGGATCCTCCGCTCAGCCCCCTCCGGCGCGACATCCCCCTGCGCCGCGCGGCCTTCCGCAACGGTGGACCGGCTCACCTGGCGCAGGCGCATCCGGTCGGCGACGTACGGGCCATGCCGTCGCCGACACCGTACTCGCAGGTGCTCAGCGATCTCACATCGCGAGCCGTCACCCTGGACAGCGGCACCCCCTGGCTCGACGCAGATCCGGACCGGGCCCGCGCCATCCGCGCCTCCGGCGCCCGCGCGCTGCTCACCGCCCCGCTGGCGCTGCGGGGCGCCGTACTCGGACTGCTGAGCCTCTACCGCGTACGACCGAACGACGCCTTCGACGAGGACGATCTCGACGTCGCCCACGAAGTGGCCACGCATACGGCGCTCAGCCTCGACAACGCCCGCCGTTACACCCACGAACACACGATCGCGGCGGCGCTGCAACGCCACCTGCTGCCTCCGGAACCCCCCTCCCAGACGGCCATGGAATTCGCGCCGCTGCACGTCCCGGCCGACACGGGAGCGGGTACCTGGTTCGACGCCTTCAGCCTGCCCGGCGCCCGCACCGCGCTGGCGATCGGTGAGGTCAGCGGGAGCGGCATCGACGCCGCGACGACCATGGGCCAGCTCCGTACGGTCATCCATTCGCTCGCCGCGCTCGACCTGGAACCCGACGAGCTGCTCGCCCGCCTCAACGACGCGGTCGTACGGCTCGCCTACGAGCGGGCGGCCCTGCCGCCGGGGGATCCACTGCACGAGCAGCCGCTCACCGCCAGCTGTGTCTACGCGGTCCACGACCCCCTCCAGAAGGCCTGTGTCATGGCCTCCGCTGGTCATCCCGCGCCCGTCGTCGCTCATCCCGGCGGAGTCGTGCACGTTCCGGAGCTCCCGACGGGCCCGCTTCTGGGCAACCCGGACGGACCTCCCTTCGCGACCGCCTCGATCCCCATGCGGGACGGCAGCGTTCTCGCGCTCCGCACCACGTCCTTTCCGTTCTCCGGAAGCGCGGACGGGCACCGGTCGGACCCGCTCCGGGAACCGCTGACCCGGCTGGACCGCCCGCTCCAAGAGGTGCGGGACGACATCCTCTACAGGCTGCGCGACACGTCGGGCACCCACGATGTCATTCTGCTGCTGGCCCGCACCCGCGCCTTCCCGCCGGACCAGGTCGCCACCTGGCCCCTGGACTCCGTGCCGGCGGCGGCCGCGACCGCACGGCACCACGCCCAGGACAGACTCAGGCTGTGGGGCGTGGACGAGGAGACCGCCTTCGCCACCGAGTTGATCGTCAGCGAGCTGGTGACCAACGCCGTGCGCCACGGAGCGCCACCGATCCGGCTGCGCCTCATCAAGGACTCCACGCTCACCTGCGAGGTCAGCGACACGGGCGGAGCCGCTCCGCGCCTGCGCCATGCCCGCACGGTCGACGAAGGCGGACGCGGCCTGTTCATCTGCGCGCAGCTGAGCCACAACTGGGGCATCCGCTACTCCGCGCAGGGCAAGACGATCTGGACGGAACAGACCCTGCCTTAGCAGCGCACCGGATCGCCTCCGCCTACGCGGCCCCCGCGTGGACGCCGGCGGCCGCGCAGTCCAGGTCGGCCCACACCGTGTGTCCCTCGGTTGTCGGCTCGTCTCCCCAGCGCGCGGCGAGGGTGTCCACGATCAGGAGTCCGCGGCCCCCGTCGGCCAGGGAGAAGGACGGATGCCGCCAGGTGGCGCGGACGAGGCCTACGTCCGGGCCGGTCCCGGCGTCGGTGACCTCGATCCGCAGGCACCGGCCCTCGTCCGTGCGGGTCTCGGTGCAGACCACCCGGACGGGCGGCCGGCCGTGCTCCAAGGCATTGGCGAGCAGCTCACCGGTCACGAGCAGGACGTCCTCGCACGCGTCCTCCAGGCCCCATTCCGTCATCGTGCGGCGGAGGTCCCTGCGCTGCCCTCGCAGCACGGGTGGTCCCGCCGCCGGGACCACAGACTGCATGTACGTTCTCTTCATCCTCGTCATCGCGGTTCATCCCTTGAGTTCCCTCACTGGAGATCCGTAGCCGCGCCTCCCGCGGATGGAACGTTTCCCGCGGGTTTGCCGGCCGCTGTGCGGGTGGGGGTGGACGGCCCTCTCGACTCCCCCGCGCGGCGCGTCTATCCGGCGAGGTCCCGCGCCACCTCGCGTGCCGCGCGGGCGCCCGACGCCAGCGCGCCCTGGACCGAGCCCGTGGCCCTGTGGTCCCCGCACACATAGCGGCCCGGGGCCACCCGGGCGGTCCTGCCGAGCGGATGCGGCGGCGGCATCGCGGGCAGGGCGTCGGGAACGGTACGCACGGTCAGCAGGTCCCAGTCGGCGGTGTCGGTGCCGTACACCTCGGCGAGCGCGTCGCGCAGCCAGGTCTCCCGGCCCTCCCGGTCGTGCCCGAGGACCGAGGTGGCGATCAGCGACGTGCCGGGCGGGGCGTACACCGGGACCACCTGGCTCAGGACGCAGGTGTTGAGGAAGCGCCTCCTCGTGTCCGTCATCAGGGTGGCTTCGGCCAGCGGGGAACGGGTCGCGGCGTGGTAGTACGTCGTCACGACGCGGTATTCCGGAAGGTCCAGCTCGGGCAGCAGCCGAGCGGCGGGGCCCGGCCCCGTCGCCACCACCACGGCCCGCGCCGCGAGTTCACCGCCGGCGTCCAGTTCCACTCCGTCGTCCGTGAGGCGCAGGACCGGCAGGCCGAGGTGGACGACGTCCGGGGGCAGCGCCTCGGCCAGCAGCCGCGGCACCGCCCCGATTCCGGCGCCGGGCAGGCACAGGGTGCCGCGCAGCATGCTGCGCCAGACGAGATGGAACACCCGGCTCGAGGTCTCCAGTTGGTCCTCCAGGAAGACGCCGGACAGGAAGGGCCGGAAGAACCGCTCGACGAACTCCTCGGAGAATCCGGCCGCGGCCAGCGCCGTGCGCGTCGTGCGGTCCTCCCCGCGCTTGAGCGATCGTGCGGGAGCGAGCATGTCCCGTCCGGACAGGGCGGCCAGTGCGATCAGATCGCGGATTCCCGCGAGCCGCCCGGGACGCAGGTCGCCCAGCCTCCGTGGACCGCGGGTCGGGTCGCTGAAGCGCAGCGGCCCGTCCTCCGTGTGCACGAGGATGCCGGACGTGAAGGGTCGAAGCCGCAGCTCGCGCAGCGCGATCCGCCGCCGGACCTGCGGATAGGACGTGTTGAAGACCTGGAAGCCCCGGTCGATGACGAACCCCTCGTGCCGGTCGGAGCGCATCCGGCCGCCCACCCCGTCCGACGCCTCGAGGACGCGGACCCCGATGCCGCGCAGAGCGAGATCGCGGGCGCACGCCAGACCGGCGAGCCCGCCGCCGACGACCAGGACATCGGACACACCGCGCTTCGCGGTCATGGGCATCATCCTCCGAGCAGCCGGTCCGTCCGCACGCCCACGGGCGCGGGGCGGTCCGGGCACATGCCGACGGTCCTGCGCCGTCGTACGCACCCTTCTGAACCGATCTTCCCGTCGGGCGCGCCGGACGGATGCGGGCCACGCCGGACGGCGGTGCCGCAGGTCATACGGCGCGTCCGTCCCGGGGCGGAACCTTTCGGCATGGTCGCCCGTTCATAAGGGTGTGGCGCGGAGGGGACAGTGTCCCTTGGCCTCACCCACGGCCCTAGGGGACGATCGTCCGGCTGAAGCCCCTGGAGCCGCTCGCCGAGAGGCGACCACCCTCCGCACCCCCATGAACGGCCCCGGCTGGTCTCCCCCGTCCAGCCGGGGTCCCTTTGCTGTGCCGCCCCGGTTTCTCCTTGCGCTGCCGCGCCGGTTTCTCCGCGGCGCTCCGCACACGGAAAAGCGCCGGTGCCGCCCGCAATGCGGACGGCACCGGCGATTCGGGTCGCGTCAGTGGCCGGGGCCGTAGTGGCCGCCGAGCTGGTCGCGATAGTGCGGGTCTCCGAGATGCTTTTCCTTGTCGAATTCCGGCGCCGACTTGATCTCGTCCTTGGACCGGGCGACCTGGATGGTCTTGTCCTCGTGGCTGATCGACGTGATCGTTCCGGCGGGCAGCAGGACCTCCTTGCCGAAGATCCAGACGCCGGTGTCGACGACGATGTACTGAGAACCGACCTCGTCGGAGTGCTTGTCGACCTTGCCGATGTGGCCGTCGGTCGCCTCCACCTTGTAGCCGGTGAGATCGGCGTCGGGCGTGTGACCGCTGGTCGGGCCGTAACCCCAAAGGTTCTCGTTCACGAAGGAATCCTCCAACTCGTCTGCGGGCGCGCGCTTCGGTGTCGCCTGCGGGTGCCCGCTTCGGTGACCGGATTCCGATCACCGTTTTCTCAGCGTGTTTTCCCGCTGGAGGTCAACGGGTGTCCCTTTCCCGGCCGCTGACACCCGCTGTCCGGAGAATCCTCGTTTTCCCGTCACGGCGGTCGGACGCGGTGAACAGGCGGGCTTAGTCGCGGGTTTCGAGGGAAGCAGGATGCCCTTGGGCCGGGCCGCGGGGAGGAGAGTTGTCATGGATCTGGCACGAATATCCGGGGAGAGCGCCGCTGCCGAGGGGTGGCCATGGGCGCTGGGCGCGGTCGCGCTGTACGGCCTGATCAGCTATGGGCTCCAGTACCGTGCACGCGCCCGGCGCGGGTCCCGGCACCCGGGCCGTGACGCCCTGCGCGATCTCAAGGACCGCGAAGAGCCTCAGTCGACCGGTCAGCACGTCATCAGCCGTGTGCTGATGTTCGGCGGCGGCGCGGCGATCGTGCTGGTCGCCCTGACGACGTCCGGAGTCGTGCGGATCGCGGCCGCGGGGCTCACCGCCGTGGTCGCCATGAGCGCCTGGGCGTACTACGACCATCGCGCCGAGGCCCGCTCGCTGGACCGGCGCGGCTGACGCGGCGCGCCGCCGCGGGACCGGCGCGGGACCGCCCCGGGACGGCCGCGGGACCGCTCCGGGACCGCTCCGGGACCGCTCCGGGACGGCGGCTCCGCCGCGAAGGCAGCGGGGGACGGGACCTGGGGGGCGGCCAGCCCGCGGACTGCGGGGGCGGGCCGCCCTGGGTAAGGGGCGCCGCGGTTCGTCGTCGGCCCCGGGACCGGATGGGCATCGGGTGCGGCGCGCACCTGGCGGCCGCCCTCACCGCCGGGCTCGCGGCCACCACCGGATCGAGGGTTCTCTCTCGTCGCCCGGTCGCGCCCCCTCGGGAACCGTCCGGTGAGACAGAAGCGGCCCCGCCGCGGTCCAGGGGGGATGGGACCACGGGCGGGGCCGAGAGCTCGGGGGTGCCGGGGGGGGAGGCATCCACGAGCGGTCTGCGACTCCTTGTGCCCGCACTCCCCCGGATTCATGCACAGCCGTTGCGAGCGGGAGCGAAGGTACCGCCGTGGACGGCTCCGACCCGGCCGGAAATGACCGGCTTGGCCGATTTCACGGAGGCGCCGAGCTCACCGGCGAGCGGAGCTCGACCGGCGGTGTGTTCGGTATCCGCCAATAGCGGTGGCGGGACCGCGTGACCGTCCGGCGCCGCCGTGATCCACCGCGCCGGTTCCCCGACTCCGCATCGCCGTGCGGGAACCGGGGAACCGGCCGCTCCCCACGCCGCTCCCCCGCTCTCGGCACCGGACATCCACTTCCGGCCGGACATCACTCTCCGTGTCCACAAGGGGGCAGACGGTGCGTTCGCCGCTTGCCTAGCCTCCCGGGCCATGCGATCAACACAGTCGAGACGTCTCGGCCTCGCCTCCGTCCTCGCCCTCACCCTCGCCCTCGCCCTGTTCGGGCCGGCCCCCACCGCGCGTGCGGACGACCCGGCTCCGGCCGGCCTGACGTTCACCACGGACAGCGCCTCGGCCCTGCCCGGCGGCACGGTGAACGTGTCGATGACGATCACCAACCACCGGACGTACGACGTCTGGTTCGTCTACCAGACGATCGAGCCCACCTGGCTGACCACCCAGCGGCCCGATCTGAAGTACAGCTTCACCGGCTGCAACCTGGCCACGGCCGTCGGCAGCGTTCCGTGTTCGGGCACGGGACCCACCAACCTCGGCCCGAACTACGGTTCCACCATCCCGCCCGGCCAGAGCCGAACCGTCACGCTCACCCTTCAGGTCGCCGCCGACTCCGGCTGCAACGGCAACATCGGCTTCTACTCGTACTTCTACGCCGAGTTCAGCGACAGCACGAACACCAGCGGCGGTCCGGTGTACACCCCCGAGACCCGCGTGCTCTGCGCCTGACCCGTTCGGCGCCCCCATCCAGGACGAGCCCGACCCGACGGCTG
>NZ_JBHWVI010000247.1:0-12457 GCF_042737005.1 Streptomyces sp. NPDC060027 | reverse complement strand
GCCTACACCTTCGGACTCGAAGGGCCCGCCGTCACGATCGACACGGCGTGCTCGTCGTCCCTGGTCGCCCTGCACCTGGCCATCCAGTCGCTGCGGGGCGGCGAGAGCACGATGGCCGTCGCGGGCGGGGTGAACGTCATGGCCGTACCGGCCGCGTTCGTGGAGTTCAGCCGCCAGCGCGGGCTGGCCCCCGACGGACGGTGCAAGGCGTTCGGCGCCGGCGCCGACGGCACCGGCTGGGCGGAGGGCGTGGGCGTGGTGCTCGTGGAGCGCCTCTCCGACGCCCGCCGCAACGGGCACCAGGTGTTGGCGGTGGTACGGGGCAGCGCCGTGAACCAGGACGGGGCGTCCAACGGGCTGACCGCGCCGAACGGCCCGGCGCAGCAGCGGGTCATCCGCCAGGCCCTGGCCTCCGCCGGGCTCACCGAGGCCGACGTCGACGCGGTGGAGGCGCACGGCACGGGCACCGCTCTGGGTGACCCGATCGAGGCGCAGGCGCTGCTCGCCACGTACGGCCAGGAACGCCCGGAGAACCGGCCGCTGTGGCTCGGCTCGCTGAAGTCCAACATCGGTCACGCCCAGGCGGCGTCCGGCGTGGCCGGTGTGATCAAGATGGTGATGGCGATGCGCCACGGCGTCCTTCCGCGGACACTGCACGCCGATGAGCCGACGCCGCACGTGGACTGGTCGGCGGGCGCGGTGCGGCTGCTGACCGAGGCCGTCGGCTGGCCGGAGACGGACCGTCCGCGCCGTGCCGCGATCTCGTCCTTCGGTGTCAGCGGCACCAACGCCCACACCATCATCGAGCAGGCCCCGCCGGCCGAAGCGGCCGCCGTCGCACCGGTCGAGGTCGCCTCGCCGGCCGTACCGTGGGTCCTGTCCGGCAAGTCCGAGGCCGCGCTGCGCGCCCAGGCCGAGCGCCTGCTGTCCCTCACGGCCGACGGCGCCGAACCGTCCCTCACCGACGTCGGCTTCTCGCTGGCCACCACCCGGACCGCCCTGGAGCACCGCGCCGCCGTGGTCGGTGCCGACCACGGCCGGATCGCCGAGGGACTGCGGGCCCTGGCTTCGGGGGCGCCCGCTCCCGGCGTCGCTCTCGGCCGCGCCGGCGCCGGCCAGGTCGGGTTCCTGTTCTCCGGGCAGGGCTCGCAGCGCATCGGCATGGGGCGGGAACTGTACGAGGCGTTCCCGGTCTTCGCGGAGGCGTACGACGAGGTGTGCGCCCACCTCGACCGGCACCTCGACCGGCCACTGCGGGACGTGGCCTTCTGCGAGAACGGTCACGAGGACGGCGAGGAGCTGAACCGCACCGTCTTCACCCAGCCGGCGCTGTTCGCGCACGAGGTTGCCGTGCACCGCCTGCTCGGATCGTGGGGCGTGCGGCCGGACTTCCTGGCCGGGCACTCCGTGGGCGAGATCGCGGCCGCCCACGTGGCCGGGGCCCTGTCGCTGGAGGACGCGGCCGCACTGGTGACGGCTCGTGCCGCGCTGATGCAGGCCCTGCCCGACGGCGGGGCGATGATCGCCGTCCAGGCCACCGAGGACGAGGTGCTGCCGCAGCTCACCGACGACGCCGACATCGCGGCGGTCAACGGCCCGCAGTCCGTCGTGGTCTCCGGAGCCGAGGACGCAGTGGCCGCCGTCGCGGACCACTTCGCCCGGGAGGGCCGCAAGACCTCCCGGCTCACCGTGAGCCACGCGTTCCACTCGCCGCTGATGGACCCCGTGCTGGCGGACTTCGCCCGCGTCGTCGGCGGTCTGCGCTTCGAGACACCCCGGACACCGGTCGTCTCGAACCTCACCGGTGAGCTCATCGACGCGTACACACCGGACTACTGGGTCCGGCACGCCCGCGAGGCCGTGCGCTTCGCCGACGGCATCCGGACCCTGGCCGGGCTGGGCGTGACCACGTTCGTGGAGACCGGCCCCGGCGCGGTGCTCAGCGCCATGACCCTGGGCTGCCTGGACGGCGCGGTCACCGTTCCCTCCGCACGGTCCGGCAGCCCCGAACCCGAGGCGATCACCGGCGCCCTCGCGCAACTCCACGTGCACGGTGTTCCCGTCGACTGGCAGGCGTTCTTCGCCGGCCGCGGCGCCCGGCGCGCCGACCTGCCCACCTACGCCTTCCAGCACCGGCGGTACTGGCTGGAGACCACCACGCCCACGGCCGCCGCCGTCGCGGGGACCGACGCCGTGGAGGCCGGGTTCTGGGCGACGGTGGAGCGCGAGGACACCCAGTCCCTCGCCGCCACCCTCGACCTGCCCGCCGAGCAGTTGGACGCGGTGCTGCCCCGGCTGTCCGCGTGGCGGCGACAGCAGCGCCAGGAGTCCGCCGCGGAAGGCTGGTCCTACCGCACGGGCTGGAAACCGCTCAGCGGCCTCCGGGCGCACGAACTGCGGGGCGACTGGCTGTTCCTGGTCACCGAGGACACCGCGGACGCCGAGGCTGTCGAGTGGACCGCCGCCGTCGCCGACGGGCTCGCCGCCCGCGGGGCCCGGCTGGTCCGGGTGGCGGTCGACCCGGCCGCCGACCGCGGCGCACTGCTGCGGCAGCTCGGCGACGCCGTCCGGGAGACCACGGTCGACGGGGTGATCTCCCTGCTCGGCACCGACGAGCGTCCCCACACCGGACACCCGGCTCTCTCCGTCGGCATCGCGCTGTCCCTCGCGCTCGTCCAGGCCCTGGGCGACGCCGGCATCGACGCCCCGCTGTGGGCGCTGACCCGGTCCGCCATGTTCACCGGCCGTGCGGACACGGTGCCGAGCGCCACTCAGAACGCCGTCTGGGGCCTCGGCCGGGTCGCCGCGCTGGAGCACGCGCCGCGCTGGGGCGGTCTGATCGACCTCCCGGACACGGTCGACGACCGGGTCGCCGACCGCCTCGCCGCGGTGCTCGGCCAGTCGGTCGAGGAACAGTCGGCCGAGGACCAGATCGCGATCCGCGCCCGCGGCGTGTTCGGCCGCCGGCTGTCCCACACCGCCGCCCGCAGGAACACCCGGGCCGGGCAGCGGTGGTCGCCGCGCGGCACGGTGCTGATCACCGGTGGTACGGGAGCGCTGGGCGGGCACGTGGCCCGCTGGCTCGCCGGTGCCGGTGCCGAACACCTTGTGCTCACCAGCCGCCGCGGCCTCGACGCGCCGGGCGCGGCCGGTCTCCTCGCAGAGCTGGAGGCGACCGGTGTCCGGGTCACCGTCGCCGCGTGCGACGTCGCCGACCGTGAGGCGCTAGCCGCGCTGCTCGCCGAGCACCCGGTGAACGCCGTCGCCCACACGGCGGGCGTGGACCACCTGGAGCCGTTGGAGGCCATGACACCGGGCTCCTTCGCCGACGTGCTGTCCGCCAAGGCAGCCGGCGCCCTGCACCTCGACGCGCTCCTCGCCGACCGGGAACTCGACGCCTTCGTCCTCTTCTCATCCATCGCCGGCGTGTGGGGAAGCGGCCATCAGGCCGCCTACGCGGCGGCCAACGCCCTGCTCGACCGACTCGCCGAACGCCGCCGGGCCCAAGGCCTGCCGGCGACCGCCGTGGCCTGGGGCCCGTGGGCCGGCGGCGGCATGGCCGAAGCCGACGGCGCGGACGAACGACTGCGCCGCCGCGGCCTGATCCCGATGCCCGCCACGCTCGCTGTGGCCGGCCTCCGGCAGGCGCTGGAATCCGGCGAGGCGACCGCCACGGTGGCCGACGTCGACTGGGAGCGGTTCCTGCCCCCGTTCACCCTGGGCCGCCCGAGCGCCCTGCTCGGCGACCTCCCGGAGGCCGACCGGATCCTCACCGCGGGCAGCACCGCCGGCGGGCCCGGCACGGCCGCCGCCTCCCCCCTGGCCGACCGCCTCACCGGGATGCCCGAGACCGAGCAGCACGCGCTGCTGGTCGACCTCGTCCGCACACACGCGGCGGCCGTCCTCGGTCACGACAGCGCCGGCGAGGTCGAGGCCGACCGGGCCTTCAAGGACCTGGGCTTCGACTCCCTGACCGCCGTCGAACTGCGCAACAAGCTCAACGCCGAGAGCGGGCTCGCACTGCCGCCCACACTGGTCTTCGACCACCCCAACGCCCAGGCACTCGCCCGGCAGCTGCGCACCGAGCTCACCGGCCTCACCGTCGCGGCCTCACCGGAAGCCGCCGCCGCGCCCGCCGAGGACGACGACCCCATTGCGATCGTCGGCATGGCGTGCCGCTACCCGGGCCGGGTGCGTTCCCCCGAGGACCTGTGGCAGTTGGTGGTCTCCGGCGGCGACGCGGTCGGCGAGTTCCCGGCGGACCGCGGCTGGGACGTGGAGGACATCTACGACCCGGACCCGGACGCGTCCGGCAAGACGTACACGCGCCGCGGTGGATTCCTCTACGACGCGGGGGAGTTCGACCCGGGGTTCTTCGGGATCAGCCCACGTGAGGCCGTGGCGATGGATCCGCAGCAACGGCTGTTGCTGGAGACCACGTGGGAGACGTTCGAGCGCGCCGGCATCGACGCGGAGTCGGTGCGCGGCAGCCGTACAGGAGTCTTCGTCGGTTCCGGATACCAGGACTACGCCGCCCAGGCCTTCCACGCGATCGACGACTCCGAGGGCTTCTTCGGCACGGGCAACTCGGCGAGCATCATGTCCGGCCGTATCGCCTACACCCTCGGCCTGGAAGGACCGGCCGTCACGGTCGACACGGCCTGCTCGTCGTCGCTCGTGGCCCTGCACTGGGCGGTCCAGGCCCTCCGCAACGGCGAGTGCTCCATGGCGCTGGCCGGGGGCGTGATGGTCATGTCCACCCCGCGCGCGTTCGTGGAGTTCAGCCGCCAGCGCGGGCTGGCCCCCGACGGACGGTGCAAGCCGTTCGCCGCCGGGGCCGACGGCACCGGCTGGGCCGAGGGCGTCGGCATGCTCCTGGTGGAGCGGCTGTCCGACGCCCGCCGCAACGGGCACCAGGTGTTGGCGGTGGTTCGCGGCAGCGCTGTCAACCAGGACGGCGCATCCAATGGCCTGACAGCGCCGAACGGTCCCGCGCAGCAGCGGGTGATCCGGCAGGCACTCACCTCCGCGGGCCTCACCACCGCCGATGTCGACGCGGTGGAGGCGCACGGTACGGGCACGAGGCTGGGTGACCCGATCGAGGCGCAGGCGCTGCTTGCGACCTATGGCCAGGAGCGTGAACGGCCGCTCCTGCTCGGCTCGTTGAAGTCCAACATCGGTCACGCGCAGGCTGCCGCGGGTGTCGCCGGTGTGATCAAGATGGTGATGGCGATGCGCCACGGAGTGCTTCCGCAGACCCTGCACGTGGACGAGCCGACGCCGCATGTGGACTGGTCGGTCGGTGATGTCCGGTTGCTGACCGAGGCCGTCGACTGGCCCGAGTCGGACCGTCCGCGCCGTGCCGCGATCTCGTCCTTCGGTGTCAGCGGCACCAACGCCCACACCATCATCGAACAGGCCCCGCCGGCCCCGGCCGAAAAGGCCCCAGCCGTTCCCGCCCCGGCGCTCCTGCCGTGGGTGCTCTCCGCCAAGACCAGCGATGCTCTGCGCGACCAGGCACGACGACTGCTGGACTTCGTGGAGGACGGCACGTCACCGGCCGATGTCGGCTTCTCGCTGGCCACCACCCGGAGCACCCTGCGCCACAGGGCGGCCGTCATCGGCGAGAGCGGTGACGACTTCCGCCGCGGACTGGAACGCCTGGCAGCCGGAACGCCGTCGCCCGGAGTCGTCCAGGGCCGACCGGGAGGCAAGGTCGGTTTTCTGTTCTCGGGTCAGGGTTCGCAGCGGATCGGTATGGGGCGTGAGTTGTATGCGGCGTTCCCCGTCTTCGCCGATGCGTACGACGAGGTGTGTGCGCGTCTGGAGGCGCCGGTCGACGTCGATGCCGAGAGCCTGCATCGAACGGGGTGCGCTCAGCCCGCGCTTTTCGCGGTGGAGGTGGCGCTGTTTCGGCTGCTGGAGTCGTGGGGTGTGCGGCCGGATTACGTGGCTGGTCATTCGGTGGGTGAGATCGCCGCCGCGCATGTGGCCGGGGTGTTGTCGTTGGACGACGCCGTGAGGTTGGTGTCGGCGCGGGCGGCGTTGATGCAGGCGCTGCCCGCTGGTGGTGCGATGGTGGCGGTGCAGGCGACCGAGGACGAGGTGCTGCCGCATCTGACCGACGGCGTCGGGATCGCGGCGGTCAACGGCCCGCGGTCCGTGGTCGTTTCCGGTGCGGAGGACGCGGTTGCGGCGGTTACCGAGGTGTTCGCTGCACAGGGTCGTAGGACGTCCCGTCTGAAGGTCAGTCACGCGTTCCATTCGCCGTTGATGGATCCGATGCTGGAGGAGTTCGCGGAGGTCGTCAGTGGTCTGGCCTTCGACGAGCCGCGGATTCCGGTGGTTTCGAACCTCACCGGTCGCCTGGCCGAGGCGTACACCCCGGAGTACTGGGTGCGGCACGTGCGTGAGGCGGTGCGCTTCGCCGACGGCATCGACACTCTGGGTGATCTGGGTGTGAGCACGTTCGTGGAGATCGGTCCGGGCGGTGTGCTGAGCGGCATGGCGCAGGGCTGTGCGGACGACATCGTCACCGTTCCCGTGCTCCGGGCTGACCGTCCCGAGCGGCAGGCCGTCGTGACGGCGCTCGCCGAACTGCACGTGCACGGCGCCTCCTTGGACTGGCAGGCCCTCTTCCCCGGCGCTCACCGCGTTCCCCTGCCGACTTACGCCTTCCAGCACGAGCGGTACTGGGTCGACGCCCCGGAAACCGCTGCCGCCGCCCCGGCGGTGGATCCGGTGGACGCGGAGTTCTGGGAGACCGTCGAGCGCGAGGACCTGCAGTCCCTCGCCGAGACGCTCGACATCGGGGCAGGGGACGCGTTCAGCGACGTGCTGCCGCGGCTGTCGTCGTGGCGGCGGCAGCGCAAGGAGCAGTCCACCGTGGACGGCTGGCGCTACGGCGTCACCTGGAAAGCGATACCCGATCCCTCCCCTGAGGACCCTGCCCGGAACGGCATATGGCTGGTTCCGGTCAGCGCCGCCCAGCTCGGCGACGACTGGGTCGCCGTCTGCCTCCGCGCGCTGGCCGAGCGGGGCCTGGCCCCGCTGCCGGTCCCGGTCGAGCCGGCCACCGGCCGTGAGGACCTGACCGCGCAACTCGCCCGAGCGGCCGGGGACGAGACCGTGGCGGGCGTCCTGTCGCTGCTCGCCGTAGACGGCGAGGCCGCCCCGCAGGCCGCCGCGATGCCCGTCGGTGTCACGCTCTCCGTGCTGCTCGTCCAGGCCCTGGGCGACACGGGCATCGGCGCCCCGCTGTGGTGCGCGACCCGGAACGCGGTGGGCGTGAACTCCGCCGACGAGGCGGCGGACCCGTACCAGTCCCTGGTCTGGGGTCTGGGCAGGGTGGCGGCGCTGGAGCACTCGCGGCGCTGGGGCGGTCTCGTCGACCTTCCCGGCGCGGTCGACGACCGGGTCGCCGGCCGCCTCGTCGCGGTGCTCGGCCAGTCGGCTGAGGACCAGGTCGCGATCCGCGACCACGGGGTGTTCGCACGGCGCCTGTCGCGTCTGCCCGCAGCCCGGAGCGACCGTTCGTGGTCGCCGCGCGGCACGGTGCTGATCACCGGTGGTACGGGTGCGCTGGGCGGGCACGTGGCCCGCTGGCTCGCCGGTGCCGGTGCGGAGCACCTGGTGCTCACCGGCCGCCGCGGCGCCGACGCGCCCGGCGCCACCCGCCTCAAGGGCGAACTGGAGGAGCTGGGAGCGCGCGTCACCCTCGCCGTGTGCGATGTCGCCGACCGCGACGCGGTGGCGGCGCTGCTCGCCGAGCACCCGGTGAACGCCGTCGTCCACACGGCCGGCACCGCCGAGGCGGGCATGCTCGCCGAGACGAGCCTCGGCGACTTCGCGGCGACGGTCGCCGCGAAGGCCGTGGGGGCCGCGCACCTCCACGAACTGCTCGGCGATCAGGAGCTGGACGCCTTCGTCCTCTTCTCCTCCGTCTCCGGTGTGTGGGGAGGCGGCGGGCAGGCCGCGTATTCGGCCGCGAACGCCTTCCTCGACGGCCTGGCGCAGCACCGGCGGGCCCGGGGCCTCACCGCGACCGCGATCGCCTGGGGCCCGTGGGGCGAGGGAGGCATGGTCGCCGACGCCGGGGACGAGGAGCGGCTGCGACAGCGCGGCCTGACCGTGCTGCGGCCGGACCGGGCTGTCTCCGCGCTGCACGGTGCGCTGAGCGGCGGGGACGGCACGGTCACCGTGGCCGACGTGGACTGGGAGCGGTTCGTCGTCCCGTTCACCGTCGGCAGGCCGAGCGCGCTGCTGAGCGACCTGCCCGAGGTCAGGGACGCCCTCGCGGAGGAGCCCGCCGAGCAGACCGCGGAGCCGTCCGCGCTCAGGGCGAAGCTGTCCACGCTGTCCGAAGGCGAACAGCAACGCCTGCTCGTGGACACGGTGTGCGCGCACGCGGCGGCGGTACTGGGCCACAGCGGATCCGCGGCGGTGGAACCGGACCTGGCGTTCCGGGACCTCGGCTTCGACTCCCTGACCGCGGTGGAGCTGCGCAACCTGCTCACTGCCGACACCGGCCTGACCCTGCCCGCGACGCTGGTCTTCGACCACCCGACGCCCGAGGCGATCGCCCGCCACCTGCGGAGCGAACTCACCGGCGAGACGGGCCCGGAGGAGGTGTCGGTCTTCAGCGAGCTCGACCGGCTGGAGTCGGTGATCTCGACGGCCGCCTCGGCCGAGGAGACGGTCCGGTCGGGGGTGCGGAGGCGGCTGCAGGAACTGCTGTCCCTGGTGAATTCCGCCGGAGAGCAAGGCGCGGAATCCGCCGACGCGCAGCGACAGCTCCAGGACGCGACGATCGACGACATCTTCGATCTGATCGATCAAGATCTAGAAATTTCCTAGTTCTTGGCGCTCTACCTTTAACGACAGCCGAGGACGGATGAGGCGGATGAGCAGCAACGAAGACAGGCTTCTCGAGTATCTCAAGCGCGTCACCGGAGACCTTCGTCAGGCCCGGGAGCGCCTTCGCGAGGTCGAGGAGAAGGACCAGGAACCCATCGCGATCGTCGGCATGGCGTGCCGGTATCCGGGAGGGGTGCGCTCGCCCGAGGACCTGTGGCAGTTGGTGGCCGCCGGTGGTGACGCGGTCGGCGGGTTCCCGGCGGACCGGGGCTGGGACGTGGAGGACATCTACGACCCGGACCCGGAGGCGACGGGGAAGACGTACGCGCAGCACGGCGGATTCCTGTACGACGCGGGGGAGTTCGACCCGGAGTTCTTCGGGATCAGCCCGCGTGAGGCCGTGGCGATGGATCCGCAGCAACGGCTGTTGCTGGAGACCACGTGGGAGGCGTTCGAGCGCGCCGGTATCGACGCGGAGTCGGTGCGCGGCAGCCGTACCGGAGTCTTCGTCGGCTCCGGCTACCAGGACTACGTCAACCTCCTGGTCGGGGTGGGGGGCGAGTCCGACGGCCATCTCGGGACCGGCAACTCCGCCAGTGTGATGTCCGGTCGCATCGCCTACACCTTCGGCCTGGAGGGCCCGGCGGTCACCGTCGACACGGCGTGCTCGTCGTCGCTGGTGGCGCTGCACTGGGCGATCCAGGCGCTGCGCAACGGCGAGTGCTCCATGGCGCTGGCCGGCGGCGTGCAGGTGATGACCACGCCTACCGCGTTCGTGGAGTTCAGCCGCCAGCGCGGGCTGGCCCCCGACGGCCGGTGCAAGCCGTTCGCCGCCGGGGCCGACGGCACCGGCTGGGCCGAGGGCGTCGGCCTGCTCCTGGTGGAGCGGCTGTCCGACGCCCGCCGCAACGGGCACCAGGTGCTGGCCGTCGTCCGTGGCAGCGCCGTCAACCAGGACGGTGCGTCCAACGGTCTGACCGCGCCGAACGGCCCCGCGCAGCAGCGGGTGATCCGCCAGGCGCTGGCATCGTCCGGCCTGTCTCCCGCCCAGATCGACGTCGTCGAGGCGCACGGCACGGGCACGACGCTGGGCGATCCCATCGAGGCACAGGCACTGCTCGGCACGTACGGCCGGGAGCGGCCGGAGGACCGGCCGCTGTGGCTGGGCTCGCTCAAGTCCAACATCGGCCACGCGCAGGCGGCCGCGGGCGTCGGCGGCATCATCAAAATGGTCATGGCCATGCGCCACGGAGTGCTTCCGCGGACCCTGCACGTGGACGAGCCGACGCCGCACGTGGACTGGTCGGCGGGCGCGGTACGGCTGCTCACCGAGGCCGTCCAGTGGCCGGAGACCGATCACCCGCGCCGTGCTGCCGTGTCGTCCTTCGGCGTCAGCGGCACCAACGCCCACACCATCATCGAGCAGGCCCCGCCGGCCCAGGACGAGGAGCCCGCGGGGGTTCCCGCCGACGGCCCCCTGGCGTGGGTGCTCTCGGCCAGGAGCGACGCGGCGCTGCGGGCCCAGGCGGCCCGGCTGCTGCCCTTGGTACGGGGCGAGGTCCGGCCCCAGGACGTCGGACTGTCGCTGGCCACGACTCGCGCGGCCATGCGTCACCGGGCCGCGGTCGTGGGGAGGAACCGTGAGGAACTGCTCCTCGGGCTGGCGGACCTGGCCGCCGGGACCCCTTCGTCCCGTGTGCTGCTGGGGCGCCCGGCCGGCGGCAGGACCGGCTTCCTCTTCTCCGGGCAGGGATCGCAGCGCATCGGTATGGGGCGCGAACTGTACGCGGCGTTCCCCGCCTTCGCCGCGGCCTACGACGAGGTGTGCGCGCACCTGGACGCCCCCGTCGACGTCGATGCCGAAACGCTTCACCGGACCGGGTGCACCCAGCCCGCCCTCTTCGCGGTCGAGGTGGCCTTGTTCCGGCTCCTCGAATCCTTGGGCGTCCGGCCCGACTTCGTCGCCGGCCACTCCGTGGGCGAGATCGCCGCCGCGCACGTGGCCGGTGCGTTGTCCCTCGACGACGCGGCGAAACTGGTGTCCGCGCGTGCCGCACTGATGCAGGCACTGCCCGCGGGCGGCGCGATGGTCGCCGTGCAGGCCACCGAAGAGGAAGTCCTGCCCCACCTCACCGACGGGGTGAGCATCGCCGCGGTCAACGGCCCCTCGTCGGTTGTGGTTTCCGGTGTCGAGACGGCGGTCCTGGCGATTACCGCGGGCTTCGCCGAGCAGGGCCGTAAGACGTCCCGGCTGAAAGTCAGTCACGCGTTCCACTCGCCGCTGATGGACCCGATGCTGGAGGATTTCGCCGAGGTCGTCCGTGGCCTGGCCTTCGAGCAGCCGCAGCTCCCCGTCGTCTCCAACCTCACGGGTCAGCCTGTCGAGGCTTACACCCCCGAGTACTGGGTCCGGCACGTGCGCGAGACCGTCCGCTTCGCCGACAGCGTCCGCACCCTGCACGACCTGGGCGTGAAGACCTTCATCGAGATCGGTCCGGGCGGTGTCCTGAGCGGCATGGCGCAGGGCTGTGCGGACGACATCGTCACCGTTCCCGTGCTCCGGGCCGACCGTCCCGAGCGGCAGGCCGTCGTGACGGCGCTGGCCCATCTGCACACGCACGGCGTGTCCGTGGACTGGAGCTCGTTCTTCGCCGGTGCGCGGAAGACCGACCTGCCGACCTATGCCTTCCAGCACGAGCGGTACTGGGTCGACGCCCCGGAAACCGCTGCCGCCGCCCCGGCGGTGGATCCGGTGGACGCGGAGTTCTGGGAGACCGTCGAGCGCGAGGACCTGCAGTCCCTCACCGAGACGCTCGACATCGGGGCAGGGGACGCGTTCAGCGACGTGCTGCCGAGGCTGTCGTCGTGGCGGCGGCAGCGCAAGGAGCAGTCCACCGTGGACGGCCGGCGCTACCGCGAGTCGTGGAAGCGCCTGGGCGAGCCCGCGTCGGCCGGCATCGGCGGCACCTGGCTGTTCGCCGTGCCGGAGGAGGAGAACGAGCAGACCGCCGCGGTCCGCACCGCGTTCACCGCCCGCGGCGCCACTCTGAAGACACTGGTCGTCGGCGCTGCGAGCGACCGCGCCGGTCTGGCCGGGGAACTGGCCGGGATCGGACCGGTCGACGGCGTGCTGTCCCTGCTCGTCACCGGCGACCCCGTGCTGCCCACCCTGCTGCTCGTCCAGGCCCTGGGCGACGCGTGCGTCGACGCCCCGCTGTGGTGCCTCACCTCGGGCGCGGTGGCCGTGAGCGGCTCCGACGCCGTACGCGACGCCCGGCACGCCCAGGTCTGGGGCCTGGGCCGCACCGTCGCCCTGGAGCTGCCCCGGCGCTGGGGCGGCCTGATCGACCTGCCGGAGTCCGTCGACGACCAGGCCGCCGCACGCCTGGCCGACGTGCTGGGACAGGCGCTGACGGGCCGGTGGGAGGAGGACCAGCTCGCCGTCCGTTCCTCCGGCGTCTTCGCCCGGCGGCTCGCCCACGCACCGGCACGGGCGGCCACCCGCCGCTGGCAGCCCCGCGGCACCGTCCTCATCACCGGTGGTACGGGTGCGCTGGGTTTAAAATTAGACAGCTGGCTGGCGAGGTGAGGATGTTTTATC
>NZ_JBHWVI010000246.1:0-12466 GCF_042737005.1 Streptomyces sp. NPDC060027 | reverse complement strand
TCCACGCCCTGCGCCGCAATGTGAACCTGAAGATCCTGCTCTTCAACAACCGCATCTACGGCCTCACGAAGGGCCAGTACTCCCCGACGTCCGAGATCGGCAAGATCACCAAGTCGACCCCGATGGGCTCCCTCGACGCGCCCTTCAACCCGGTGTCGCTGGCGATCGGCGCGGAGGCGTCCTTCGTGGCCCGGACCGTGGACTCGGACCGCAAGCACCTCACCGACGTGCTGCGGCAGGCCGCCGCCCATCCCGGCACGGCGCTGGTGGAGATCTACCAGAACTGCAACATCTTCAACGACGGCGCCTTCGAGGTCCTCAAGGACAGGCAGCAGGCCGAGGAAGCCGTCATCCGCCTGGAACACGGGCAGCCCATCCGCTTCGGCGTCGACGGCGCCCGCGGAGTGGTCCGCGACCAGCACACCGGCGACCTCGAGGTCGTGACCGTCACCCCCGAGAACGCGTCACGGATCCTCGTCCACGACGCGCACACCGCGTCCCCGACCACCGCCTTCGCGCTGTCCCGCCTCGCCGACCCCGACACCCTACACCACACGCCCATCGGGGTGTTCCGCTCGGTCGACCGGCCGGTCTACGACACGCAGATGGCCGACCAGCTCGACGCCGCCATCGAGCAGAACGGCAAGGGCGATCTCGCCGCGCTCCTCGCCGGCGGCGACACCTGGACGGTCGTCGGCTGAGTCCGCGGGCGCTGTCCCGCCGTGGTCAGGAGGCCCGGGCCCTGAGCGCCCGGGCCTCGTCGTACGCGACGCGGGCCCGCTCGACGTCGGCCATGCGCTCATTGGTCCACAGCGCCAGCGACCGCACCTGCTCGGCGGCCTCGCGGCCCAAGCCGGTGAGCGAGTAGTCGACGCGCGGCGGGATGACCGGCTTGGCGTCGCGATGGACGAGCCCGTCGCGCTCCAGGGTCTGCAGGGTCTGCGTGAGCATCTTCTCGCTGACCCCTCTCCCGACCCTGCCGATCGCCCGGCGCAGCTCGCTGAAGCGGTACGGACGCTCCAGGAGCTCGATCAGGACGAGGACTCCCCAGCGGCTGGTGACGTGTTCCAGGACCAGACGGTAGGGGCACATCGCCTCGCCGGCGTCGTACCCGTCCGCTGCCTTGTTACTTACGGCCATACTAGTACCTTACTTCAAGGTGGGTACTTTCCAACAGTTAGTGCAGCTCCTAGGGTGAGTGTCATCCGCACCCCACAAGGAGATGCACGTCATGAGCATTGTCGTCACCGGAGCCACCGGACACCTCGGCCGTCACGTGGTCGAGCAGCTGCTGGAGAAGACCCCGGCCGAGCAGATCACCGCCGTCGTACGCGACGAGGCCAAGGCCGCCGACCTCGCGGCCCGCGGCGTACGGCTCGCGGTCGCCGACTACAACACGCCCGACACCTTCGACGGCGTGTTCTCGGCCGGTGACAAGGTGCTGCTGATCTCGGGCAACGAGTTCGACAAGGGCCGCGTCCAGCAGCACCGGGTCGTCATCGACGCCGCCAGGGCGGCCGGAGTCTCCCTGCTCGCCTACACCAGCGCCCCCGGCAGCCTGACGGCCGCACTGGCCGACGACCACCGCGCCACCGAGGAGGTGCTGCTCGCCTCCGGACTGCCCTACACCCTGTTGCGCAACGGCTGGTACCACGAGAACTACACCGAGAACCTCGCCCCGGTGCTGGAGCACAACGCCGTCGTCCAGGCCGCCGGAGAGGGCCGGATCGCCTCCGCCCCGCGCGCCGACTACGCGGCCGCCGCCGTCGCGGTACTGACCGGCGAGGGTCACGAGAACAAGACGTACGAGCTGAGCGGCGACGAGGCGTGGGGCTTCGCCGAGTACGCCGCCGAGCTGAGCCGGCAGACCGGCAAGGAGATCGCCTACCACCCCGTCTCCCCCGAGGCCTTCACCGGCATCCTGACCGGTGCCGGGCTGCCCGAGGCCTTCGCCGGGATCCTCGCGGGCGTCGACACCTCCATCGAGAAGGGCGAGCTGGCCGTCACCACCGGGGATCTGTCCCGCCTGGCGGGCCGTCCGACCACGCCGATCGCCGAGTCCGTCGCGGCGGCGCTGAAGGGCTGACGCCCCCCGGGCGCCGGGCCCCGGCCTCACACACCCCCACATGTCATGACCGTATGGCGATACGGGCATGACAGGCGGGGGTGTGCGGCGCTACCTTCTTTCAGGCTGCACGGAAGTTCCCCGACCGCACGGGAGCGTCCGGAGCACAGGGGGCGCGACAGGCGTCCGAGGTCGCAGAAGAAGGAGACGCCGGTGGCCGGGAAGTCGAGGGGCGAGCAGCAGATAGGTCTGCTGAACGGCTTCGCGGCGTACGGGATGTGGGGGCTCGTCCCCCTCTTCTGGCCGCTGCTGAAGCCCTCCGGAGCGGTCGAGATCCTCGCCCACCGGATGGCGTGGTCGCTGGTGGTCGTCGGTGCGCTGCTGCTGGTGATGCGGCGCTGGGCCTGGGCGGGCGAACTGCTGCGGCAGCCGCGCAAGCTGGCCCTGATCACGGTCGCGGCGACGGTCATCACCGTCAACTGGGGCGTCTACATCTGGGCGGTCAACTCCGAGCACGTCGTCGAGGCCTCGCTCGGCTACTTCATCAACCCCCTCGTCACCATCGCGATGGGCGTGCTGCTCCTCAAGGAACGGCTGCGGCCGGTGCAGTGGGCCGCGGTGGGCGTCGGCTTCGCGGCCGTCCTCGTCCTGACGATCGGCTACGGCCACCCGCCGTGGATCTCCCTCTGCCTCGCCTTCTCCTTCGCCACGTACGGCCTGGTGAAGAAGAAGGTCAACCTCGGCGGCATCGAGTCCCTCGCCGCCGAGACCGCGATCCAGTTCCTCCCGGCACTGGCGTACCTGGTGTGGCTGGGGTCGCGCGGCGACGCGACGTTCGGTGCGCAGGCGCCGGGGCACGCCGCGCTGCTCGCGGCGACCGGCCTGGTGACGGCTGTCCCCCTCGTCTGCTTCGGCGCCGCCGCGATCCGCGTGCCGCTGTCCACCCTGGGCCTGCTCCAGTACATGGCCCCGGTCTTCCAGTTCCTCCTCGGCATCTTCTACTTCCACGAGGCCATGCCGGCCGAGCGCTGGGCCGGGTTCGCGCTGGTGTGGCTCGCGCTGTCGCTGCTGACGTTCGACGCGCTGCGCGCCGCGCGGCGGGGGGCCCGAGCCCTGCGGGAGTCGGCCCGCGCGACCGTGCCCGGGACCACCGGGGAGGCCGCGGACACCGCGACCGACGCCGCTGAGGCCGCTGCGCCGGTGGACACCGCGAGCGCCTCCGTCGACCTCGCGCGCACCTCCACCGAGGTCGCGTGCACCTCCACCGAGGTCGCGGGGACCGCCGCCCTCAGCGCGGGTACCGCCGGGCCGGCCGGTTCGCACGGCACCTCGTAGCGGGGCGGACCCGTCCGGTCCGCCGGGCGTCGACGGCTCCGGACGGAGCGAGCCGGGGACCGGAGCGGCGGGCCCGCCCTCGTACGACATGAGGTCGGCCCCGGCGATTCCGTTGCCCACCCGGACGTGGAACCACAAGAGTGGCTTCATGACGTCTACTCCCGCGCCCGTACCCGTCCACTGGAAACTCGTCGTCGACTCCGCCGATCCGCACGCGCAGGCCGACTTCTGGTCCGCCGCGCTCGGTTACACGGTCGAGGACAACAGCGCCTTCATCGAGCAGTTGCTCGGCCTCGGCGCCCTGCCGGCCGAGGCCACGGTCGACTTCCACGGCCGCCGGGCCTTCCGGGACCTGATCGCCGTACGGCATCCCGACGACCCCTACGACAGGGACCGCGGCACCGGCCTCGGGCGGCGTCTGCTCTTCCAGCGCGTCCCCGAGCCCAAGACCGTCAAGAACCGTATCCACCTCGACCTGCACCCCGGCGAGGGGCGGCGCGCCGACGAGGTCGAGCGTCTGACGACACTGGGGGCGAGCGTGCTCCGGGAGGTGAAGGAACCCGCGGGCGCCTGGGTCGTGATGGCGGACCCCGAGGGGAACGAGTTCTGCGTCCACTGACGCCGGACCGGGGCGGCCCGGTCACCGAACCGCTCAGCGGCGGGGACGGGCGGCTCCGGGAACGGGCCGTGCGGACGCCGGTGCCGCTGCGGGTGCGGCTGCCCCTGCCCGTGACGGGGAGGTCGCCGTCGCGGGGGACACCGCCCGTGCCGCGGTCACCGACCGTACGAGGGAAGCCGGTCGCTCGCCCGGGGCGGCGGCCGGTGGTGCTCCCGGTGCCGGTGCCCCACGGATCAGTTCCCTGGCCGTGTCGGCGCGCTCCGTGGTGAGGGCGTGGGCGGCGGCCGGGGTGGAACCCGAGCGCATACGGGCCGCCACAGCGGTCGGCAGGTGTGCGCCGACGGCCAGGTCGGCGGCGACGCGGGAGCGCAGGGCGCCGACCACGGCAAGGTGACTCCGTGCCTGCTCCGGGGTGAGCGACTCGACGGAGACGCTCACCGCGGCGCGGACGACGGCCGGGTGCCTCGGGACGGGTGCGGCGCCGTGGGAACGCGCGGAACGGAGACCGGCCGGGCCCGCTCCGGCCGTCCGGGGAACGCCACGGCCGGTTCCACCCGGCCGGTCGGCAGCGCCTCGCGGCTGAAGTGTGCGCCAGCTCATCGTGCCGGTGAGCTCGTTGACCGTCAGCTCGATGCGGGGGTGCGGGGCACGCCCTCCCCGGCCCGCAGCTCCGTCCGTGTTCCTGTTCCGGCGCCCGTCGCCGATCCCGTCGCCGATCCCGTCGCTGATCCTTTTGCCGATCCCGTTACTGCTCCTGTTCCGCGCGTTCCGGTCGTCATTCGCCATGGGCGCGGGGTGTCTGGTTGTAAGGGTTCTCCGCCATGGTGCGGGCGCGTTCGGCGAGGCGGCCCATGCGGGTGCGGGCCGATTCGAGCTGTTCGATGTCGTCGGCGGCAGGGCCGCCCTCGACCGTGAGCTCGGTCCACACGCCGATCAGATCCCGCCCGAGGTGCAGTCCCTGGAGCGGGTCACGGACGGCACGCCACGCGGCGGCCGCGCTCTGGACGTTGCCGTAGGCGGCACGGGTGTCCCGGTGGCGTCGGCGGACCCGCGCGAGGTCCAGCGACAGATGGAACGACCTGAGCGCATCACCGGCCAAGTAGGCGATGTACGCGGTCAGTTCGCGCAGCTTCAGCACCTCGGGGTGTTCCTGACCCAGCGACTGCGCCGCCTCGCCGACGGCACGCTCCGCCATCCCCGCGGCGGCCTCGATACGGCCCATCTTCACGGCCTCGTTGATCCGGGCCACGGGCTCCGCCAGGAACGCCGCCGCGGCGTCCCGCTCCGGCGCCGCCTCCTCCGGACCCGGCCCGAGCACCGACTCGGCGACGGCGTCGAAGCCGCGCACGGGAGCGGGCTTCGGCTCCGGTTCCGGCTCCGAGGCCATCAGGGACAAGGCGTCCATCGCGGGGACCGGCTTCCGCTCGGGAGCGGGCTGCGGCTCGGGAGCCGACGCGGGCTCGGGCGCGGACCTCGCCTCCGGCGCGGGCATCCGCTCCGGGGCGGCCATCGACACGGGGGCGGGCATCGGGTCGGGGGCGGGGTCGGCCAGCGGGGCCGGTCCGAACTCCCCCGCCGGAGCGGGCGTCGCGGCGGCCGCCGACTCCGGCACCGCCCGCAGGACATGCGTCGACACGCTCCCGGGCAACGGCTTCGGTTCCGGTACCGCCCGCAACACGAAGGTGGACGGCGTGGGAGTGCCGGGCACGGCATGTCCGGCCGCGGGCACCGGTTCGGGGCCGGATGCAGGAGCCACGGCCCCGCCCACAGGGGCAACCCCCGCATTCCCCACCCCGCCCGACGCTCCCGACCCGGACACCGCCACGGGAGCGATCCCGTGCGCGGACTCCGGGGTCGTCACGGGGGCGGGCTGCGGCACGAACTCGGCCGTCACCGCGGGCTCGGACCTCCGCACGGGCGCGGGCGCGGGTGCGGGCTGCGGCGCGGGAGCGAACTCCGGCGTCACCACCGGCGCGGGCTGCGGCTGCGGCACGAACTCCGCGGTCACCGCGGGCTCCGGCCTCCGCACAGGCTCCGGTGCCGTCTCGGGCATCGGCGGGGCCGGTTGCGTGTTCGGTTCCGGTACCGCCCGCAGAACGTACGTCGCCTTGTCCCGGCGCGGGGTACCCGGTGTTTCCGGAGCCTCCGCCGACCGCTCGGCGGGCACCGGAGCGGGCGGAAGCGGCGGAGCCTGCGGCTCCGGACGCCGCTGGGCCGGAGGCTGAGGCGCCTGGACCGGCGGCTGCGGGGCGTCCCTGACCGGATATTGCGGGCGCTCCTGAGCCGGATGCTGCGGGCGCTCCTGGGCCGGAGCGTGCGGGTGCTGCTGAACCGCGGAGTGCCGGCTCTCGGGAGCCGGCGGCTGCTGGGCCCCCCGGGCCGGCATCTGCTGGGCCTCCGGGACCGGCGGCTGCGGGCGCTGCTGAGCCGGGGCCTGCGGGCGCTCCTGAACCGGGGGCTGTGCGAAATTCCGGGCCGGAGGCTGGGAGTGGCCCTCGGCCGGGGCGTGGCGGTGCTCCTGAGCCGGGGCGTGGCGGTGTTCCTGGGCCGGAGTGTGGGGGTGCTCCTGGGCCGGCGGCTGCGGGCTCCGGTGGGCCCGCTGTTCGTGCGGCTGCGCGTACGGCGCCTGGGGCGTCATGCGTACCGGCTCCCCCGTATAGCGGCTGGAGCCGTCGACGTGCACCTGGAGCGGTACGACGAAGCCGATACGTTCGTCGTGGATGGTGGCGAGGACCGGGTGGCCGGTGGCGAGGGCGAGGCGGTGGAGGTAGCTCAGGACCGCGCCCTGCACCGTCTCCCCGGGCGCGGCGACGACCGGCATCCCGCCGACCGTGGCACCGCCGGTGGCGCCGGCGGGGCCGCCGGCCGCGGCCCCCGCCGGGCCGTCCGCCGATGCCGGTACATGGACCTCGATCGGCGTCATCGCGGTGGCCGGCTGCCCCCCGGCACCGGGCGCCGAGCGCTGCCGCTTGAGTTCCCGCTTCTGTTCGCGGCTGAGTCGAGACATCGGTTCCCTCACGAAGGGGTGGTCGCGGACGAGGATGAGGTCGAGGACACGGGCGAGGGTGACGAGGACGTCGGCGGTGACGGCGGGGTCGCCGCCTCCACCGTCTCCACCTCGGAGATGCGCCACGGCCGGCCGTCGCCGGCCCGGGTGAGCTTGAGGTAGACACTGGCGCGCGGGCCCGTGCCCGTCCAGCCGTCGCGGCCGTGGGCCGTGCCCTCCACGAAGAGGGCGCGATAGGCCAGGACGGCCGTGTCGGCGGGGCCGTCTGCGTCGTCGTCCGCGCTCACGTCCACCGTGGTCCACGCCCGGTGGCCGGCCCAGGTGTTCCATTCGTTGCCCGCCCCGCTCGCGGGGTGGTACGACCGCTCGGCCGCGGCCTTGGGCGCGGTGAACCAGCGGGCCGAACGCAGCACGGCGTCGTGCGGACCGTAGTCGTATTTCGTGTCATGGCCGTACGCCACCTCCGCCCACGCCTCCGATACTTCCGTCGCGTCCGTCCCGTCGACACCCGACGGGCTCGGGACATGTGCGTCCGCGCCCAGCGGCCTGCCGGACGGGAGCGGCGCCTTCGGTGCCACCGAGGGCATCGCGGAAGGCGACGACCCCGGCGCGCCCACCGCATCACGATGGTCCCGCAGGCCACAGCCCGTCAACGCCAGCACCCCGGTCACGGACACGACCGCCAGCGCGGCGACCGTCCTCCGGCCCATAGCGGCACGGACTCCCGTACGTGTTCCCGTACAGGCGCTCGTACGCGTCCCCGTACCGGTCGTCGTGCGTGACTCCCCGCCCGTTCCCGTACCGGTCGTCCTCATCCTCGCCTCCCTCCTCACTTCAGCCCCAGCCAGGGTGCCGGATCCACGTACGTGCCGTTCTGCTGGACCTCGAAGTGCGCATGCGGTCCGGTCGACAGACCGGTGGACCCCACCTCGCCGACCCTCTGGCCGACCCGCACCTGCTGGCCGACGCTCACACTGGGGCGGCTTCTCATGTGGTTGTAGGTCGTCGAGATCTGGTCGCCGCCGATGGTTCCGTGGGAGATGACCACGCGGTTGCCGTAACCGTTGGACCAGCCGGCGAAGGTGACCTTGCCGTCCCGGGCCGCCTTGAACGGCGTACCCAGCGGGGCGGCGAAGTCGATGCCGGTGTGCAGCTTCATGACGTGCTTGATCGGGTGCATGCGCATGCCGTACGGGGAGGTGATGCGCGGAGTGCCGGAGAGCGGCATCGCCATCTGCTGCCCGTCGGGAATCCTGCCCGGCGGATCGTCCACCGACTCGTACTTGGATATCAGGGACTTGATGCGGGCGACGTAGTTCCGGGTCTCGGTGTACGGGGGTATGCCGCCGTACTGGTGCACCGCGCCGGGTCCCGCGTTGTACGCCGCGAGGGCGAGGTCGAGGGTCTCACCGCTCGCCTCGCCGCGGTTCTTGTAGCCCTCGACCTGCTTGGCGAGGGCGCAGTCGTAGCGGCCCTGGGCCATGATCGCGTCGCCGGGATCGTACGGAGACACCCGGCCGTTGCCGTCGTCGTCCCTCCCCCAGGTCTGCCAGGTCCCGGGCATGAACTGCGACAGCCCCTCGGCGCCGACCGGGGACCGGGCGTTGGGGTTCCAGCCCGACTCGGCCTCGATCTGCGCGGCGACGACCGCCGGCTTGATGACATCGCACAGGGCACCCGCCTTCAGCACCCAGGGCACGTACTGCTGGGGCACGGCACCGTCCTTCAGCCCGCCGCCCGCGCCCGACCCCGTGTCCGCCTCGCTCGGCGCTCCGCTCACCGCGACCATCATGACCACTGGCATGATCACCACGGCGAGACAGCCGCCGACCACCCAGGTCATGGTGGATCCACCCCCGTTGGACATCGGCTCCCCTCAGCCTCAAGATCCGGTCGTGTACATGCAATTGAGTCTCTCGGCTCCCACCCGATTCCCGCGTCACCGCGGCGTCACAGACTCGTCCCAGGAACTCACGCCCCGTTACCCAACCCGTTCCGCCGCCGGGAAGATCGGGGCACGGACGAAGGGCGGAGCGCCCATGCAGGGGATCGAGGGGGTGGCGATGCGAACGAACGAGGGGGTGGCCATGCGCGGGAACGAAGGAGTGCCGATGCACGGGAGCGAGGGCGCGGCACCGCGCGGGAACGTGCCGCGGGGGCCGGGCGGACCCGAGATATGGATTCGCGGACCGGTCGGTGAACCGGAACAGCCGCGACAGCAGCACGAGGAGGAGCGCCAACTCGCCGTGAGCGCGCGGCAGTTCTCCTGGGTCGCCACCCATGGCGGAGCCGGCGCCTCCACGCTCGCCACCGTCTTCGGCGGCCATGACGCGGGCCGCAACTGGCCCCGCCCGGACCAGGGCGAGCCGGGCTCGGTCCTGCTCGTCGGGCGTACGCACGCGGCGGGTCTGGACGCCGTCTCGCACACCCTCGACATCTTCCGTCGCGGCGACGCGCCGCCGGGACTCGATCTCGACGCCATCGTGCTGGTCGCGGACGCGCCCGGGCGGCTGCCGCGCCAACTCACCCAGCGCGTCAAGGTGATCAACTCGGTCATAGACGTCTACCGGGTGCCGTGGATACCCCCGTGGCGCACCGGCGACGTCACCGGACCGCTGCCACGCGAGATCGCGCCGCTGGCCCGACTGACCGGAAGGACCGCACCATGACCGCCCTGTACACGATCGCCGTCGGAGCCCTGGCCGAAGCCCCGCCCGGCGCCGTCACCACCGAGCTCGACAAGGTCCTCGGCATCATCGCGTGGCTCGTCACCGCCGCCGGTGTGGCGGGCCTGATGATCGTGGGCTCCCGGATGGCGCTCGCCGTCAAGTCCGGTGACGTGGAAGAGCACTTGAGCCAGTTCCTGATGGTCCTGGGTGCCTGTGTCATCGGCGCCACGGCGGGGCCGATCGTCGGTTTCGTGCTCTGAGGCCCGCTCCGCACGGACGGGCCCACCGACCGCCGCCGCACCGACCGCCACGCCAAGACCCGCGCCAAGGCGCCACCGAAGATCCTTGAGGCACTCTCGCACCTGAGGGTGCCTCAGCTGTTTCCGGGGGTGTTCCACCTCGTATTTCATGACGGTCTCTTCCCGTCTGTCACGGACACGTCACCGACAGGTGCTGGATCACTACATCGCTTGGCCCGGACCCATCGGAGTCGCCAAGCTCACTGTGCAACCGGGAACCCGGGCGTCCCACGGTCCTCCGTCGCCCTCGCGTACCGCTCACAGCAGGCAAGTGCCGTGCACACCCAGCAGGTTCCGCTCAGCCCGGCATGTTCCGCACACGTCCGCACGTCTGCGCCGACAGCCGGCCACATCGGGGAGAAGCCATGTTCAAGGCGATAGCAGCCAAGGCCCACCAGTACATCTACCTGGCGGACGGAAAGGTCCCCGACCCCAACCGCAACGCGCCGAACGCGCTGACCGGGAAGGTCGACACCGTCCTCGGCATCCTCGCCTGGGCCGGCACCGCGGCGGGCGTCGCGGGGGTGCTCATCACCGGCGCCATGATGGCGATCTCGATGCGCCGCGGCGAGGGCTCGGAGCACATGGGCCGCCTCGGCATGGTGCTCGGCGGCTGTGTCCTGGTGGCCACCGCGGGCCCCGTCGTCACCTTCGTCTTCGCCTGACCACGCCCCGTCAGAACCTGACACGAAGGGAGCGCAACCATGCTGAACTCCGGTCGGCCCCAAGGGGGCAGCGGGGAGTGGGAGCAGCCGTTCTGGCAGCAGCGGGGCTGGATCCTGTCGGCCGGGTTCCTGCTGGTGCTGCTCGTGCTCGCCGTCTTCACGATGATGAGCGGGGGCGAGAAGGCGGCGGACAGATCGGACGGTCCCGCTCGCAAGCCGGACTCCTCCGCGGACACGGGCCGGGGAGGCAGCGGCGGGCGGGACACCCGCCCCGCCGGCTGCCGCACCGATGACGGCGACCAGGCCAAGCCCACGCGGGCGCCCAAGGACTTCACCTGGAAGGCCGACGGGACGGGCCTGGTGCCGGTGTCCAGGTCGGTGGGCCCGCGCACGTTCGACGGGCCCGTCTGGTCCTGCTACGCCCGCACGCCGATGGGCTCCGTGATGGCCGCCCACGCCATCACCGACCACCTGAGCTACCCGGGCTGGCGCGAGGTCGTCGACCGGCAGGTCGTCCCCGGCGCGGGCCGCGACGCGCTCGTCGAGAGCCGCGCCGCGGCGGGCGACAAGCCGACCTCGGGCGCGCCCGACGGCGGCGGCTACGCGGGCTTCACGGTCCTGTCGTACGACAAGGAGAAGTCGACGGTGATGTTCGTGGTGCGTGTCCCCGGCAAGGACGCCTACGGCACCGCGTCGGTGACCCTGCGGTGGCTCGGCGGCGACTGGAAGCTCGCGCCCGACGCCGACGGCACCGTCTATTCGGGCATGTCGCAGATCAGCGGCACCAAGGGCTTCGTCACCTGGGAGGCGTGAGATGGCTTGTTCCTGGCGGGTGTACGACTGTGTGATCGACGAGGTCGGTACGCAGTTCACCGACGGTGCCGTGGTGGCCTTCGCCAAGGCGATCGGCGACGCGACCTCGGACGTGCTCAAGGCGCTCAACGGCGTCTGGATGAACGTCAAGGTGGAGGACTCCTCCGGGCCCATCGGCCTGATCGACCAGCAGGTCGACTGGATCGTCGCCTATGTGGCCGTGGCCTCGCTGCTGATCGCGGCGATCCGCATGGCGCTGGAGCGCAAGGGCCAGCCGATGAAGCAGGCGTTCATGGGGATGTGGAAGGTCATCCTCGTCGGCGCGGTCGCCGTGCCGGTGGTCCAGGCGCTCACCAAGGCCTCCGACGCGTACGCGCAGCATGTGTACGCGAAGTCCGACCTCGGTGACACGGCGTCGACGATGCTCGGTGTGCTGACCCTCCACCAGCCGGGCCTCATCCTCATCTTCGGCCTGCTGGTGATGCTGTCGAGCTTCGTGCAGATCTGTCTGATGTACATCCGCATCGGCGTCATGATCGTGCTCGTCGGCACGCTGCCGCTGGCCGCCGCCTCCTCGATGACCGGGTGGGGCGAGGGCTGGTGGAGGAAGCACGTCGGCTGGCTCGCGGCCTGGCTGCTGTACAAACCGGCGGCGGCGCTCATCATCTACTCGGCCACGTCGATGACGCAGAACACCAAGGACCTCAACCAGACCATCGCTGGTATGGGCATGCTGATCATGGCGGTGTTCGCCCTGCCGGCCCTGCTCAAGCTGATCGTTCCGGCGACCGCGGCACTGGGCGGCACCTCGGGCGGCACGGTCGCCCTCAACGCGACGAACAACGTCGCCACCGGTGCCGTCAGCATCGCCGCGGGCGGTGCCGGCGGGGGCGGAGGCGGCGGCGCGGCCGGTCCGCAGGGCTCTCCGTCCGCCGGTGCCGGTGCTTCGGCCGGCGGTGGCGCGGGCGGCGCCGGAGCCGCGGCGGCCGGGGGT
>NZ_JBHWVI010000245.1:0-12532 GCF_042737005.1 Streptomyces sp. NPDC060027 | reverse complement strand
TGACCATTCGCTACCGGCAGAACCGGGCGGTGATCTTCAACTCCGACCTCTTCCACGCCTCGGATGCCATCCGCTTCCAGCCCGGCTACAAGAACCTGCGCATCAACATCACGATGCTCTACGGCGACCGTGAGGAGGAAGCGCACCATCCACAACTGTCCGGCTCCGAGGCAGGAGTCAGCAGGCCGGCTTGGAGATCGGCGGCTTTCACACGGGCGAAGGCAAGACGGTGCTGAACGGAGGACGCTTGCGCACCCGCTCGGCCCGGGGTGTGCTCGTACCTCCGCAGATGGACCCGGCGCTTGCAAGCCGCAGTCCGTCGGCTCTAACCGAAGGGATGAACTGTGGACACCACAACTCTTGAGCAGTTGAAGAGCGAGTACCGCAAGAGCGGTGCCAGAAACGGAATCAGACTTGACGACGCCGAGATGCGGAGGGCCATCGCACTCCTCCCATACCAGGGACCTGTGGTCGAAACTCCCGGCGCGGAACTCCGCTACATCGAGGGCCTGCTGAGACTTCCGCTTGATTCCATCGTCGACTTCTCGATCATCCCAGCCTCCGGCCAGTCACGCTGTATGTGTGGACGCACACCGACGGCGCTGGACATCGTCGCCCACGCCGTCGGCCACAAGGTGCACGACGAGCAACTCCTGCGCGACACCGTGATCGGCGTGTACAACGTGTTCGAGTTCGCCGACGAAGGGCGCACAGCGCCATGTCATCGGTGCGGACGGGAGTTCACGGCCAGCGGCTACTGGACCCACAACTACCTGTACGCCTGACTCGGCCCCGCATTCCAGCGATCTGTCAGTCGTCGACCGTCGACCGGCCGTCCCGGCGTGGGAGTGACCGTCGTAGCCGGGCGGACTGGTCACAGACGATGCGATGACAGGAGCCACGTTGCTGGGTGTATGTACCTCGCGGGGGACCCGTCGGCCTTCCGGCACGCCCCCTGATCCGTTCGTGCCTCAAGCCTCAAGCCTCAGCCGAACCCCAGCCCCAGTTACGGCAGTCGGCGTCGCAGTGGGCCACGCCCACCGTCTGCCTCAGCACGACTGCTTCCGCGTCGGCCGGAGCAGTGCCGTTCGCGAGTGTCTCCCATCTCAGTTCGTGTACGAATCGGCCGTTGGCACCGTCCGGTCGCTGCACCACGACAAACTGGGCGGCTCCGTCACTTCGGGCCGCCTCGAGCACCAGCTCTTTGAGACGGGAGACTTGGTCGGTTTGTGACGCGAGATCGCTGACACCGATCTGCTGGCCGTCAGTCAGCTTGAAGCGCTCTTCGATCATGGCGGCGAGGTTGTCAAGTCCTGCCGGATCTTCCCCAGCCGCGACACGACGGGTCAGATCGTTGAGTTCGATCACCAAAGCACTCGGCCCGAAGCGGCCCTTTTCCAAATTCATCCGATTCTCCTTCACAGCGGTTCGTCAGTACCTGGCAAGGACGAGCGGTGACATGAGGCCACCGAGCCCGAACGAATTCGAGATCGCGACGTCCACCGTCGCGGCACGTGCCTGATGGGGAATGACGTCGAGTTCGCACTGCGGATCAAGTTCATCGACGTTGATCGTCGGCGGAAGTTGCTTCGAGTGAATGGCCAAGGCAGTTATCGCCGCTTCGAGAGCCCCGGCAGCACCCAGCAGGTGGCCCGTCATCGACTTCGTGGAGGAAACGGGAGGCGGGACGCTGCCGAACACGCTTCTGAGCGCACGAGCCTCCGCAAGGTCGCCAATAGGCGTCGAGGCCGCATGGGCATTCACATAGCCGACATCGATCGGTGCCACCCCCGCGTCGGCCAACGCGGATTCGATCGACCTGACGGCGCCCTCTCCGTACGGGTGCGGGGCAACGAGGCTGTGGCCATCCAGGGAATGCGCGTACCCGAGTACCTCGGCGAGCACCGGCGCTCCCCGAGCGGAGGCCGACGCAAGATCCTCCAGGACCAGGATGGCTGAACCTTCACTGAACACGAAGCCGTCGCGGGTGCGCTCGAAAGGTCGGGACGCGGCCGTCGGCGCGTCGTTGCGTCGGGAGAGTGCGCGAGCGGAACAGAAGGCCCCCATGGAAAGTGGCGTCAGAGCCGCGTCCGTCCCACCGGCCAGAACCACATCTGCGCGTCCGGACATGACCAGGTCGGATCCGCGGCCGATCGCGTGAGCTCCGGACGCGCAGGCCGCAGCCAGGCACTCGACGGGGCCGAGGAAGCCGAACTCCATCGAGACGAAGGCGGCGGCAGAACTGGCCGCGCACGAAATGTTGATCTCCGGTGGCACTGCCCTGACGCCTCTGGACAGAAGCACCGCAATTTCCGTCTCCACACGCGAAGTACCGCCGTAGGCGCTGCCGATCACCACGCCGACCCGCCCGGGCTCGAGCTCGCGAACGCACAAATCCGCGTCCACGAGCGCCAGTCGAACGGCCTCGAAGGCGAGGTGAGTGAAGCGCTCAGCCTTGCGGGACTTTTGAGGGGGCAGGCTTCCTGAGACGTCGAAGTCATCGATCTGTCCGGCAATGCGTGACGGAAGCGCCGAGGCGTCGAACCGAGTGAGCGGTCCTATCCCGGACCGGCCGGCGACCATGGACGCCCAGAGTTCGTCCCGGCCGATCCCCACCGGTGTCACCGCGCCTACGCCAGTTATTGCGACGCGTCTCACGATCGGACCTTGCTCAAGACCACATCGGCCGCATCCTTGACGACCAACATGTGTCCGATGTCCTCGTCGAGAATCGTGACGCCGAAGCGCCCTTCGAACAGAGTGACTGCGGTCATGAGGTCCAGCGAGTCGAGTCCGAGATCTCTGAACACGTGCGACTCGGGAGTGATCTTCGAACGGGGCACCCCCAACTCGTCGACCAGTACGTCCACCACCTGGTTGAAAACTGCTTCAAAGCCTGATTCGTCGGCCACGGCTTCCTCCCAGCTCTCATGTCGTGCCTTCAACCGCCGCGATGTCCAGGGAAGATGTAGGGCGACCGCCTGCGAACGGTCTTCCGTCGGGAGCATCGGAGTCGGCTGCTACGGCACACAGGCATGGAGTCGGCCGCTCCGGCAGATCACATCGGCAGATCTCACCGATGAATCCAAGAAGCCTCGGTGGCCGGTCCGAGCCCACCTCAAGGACTTTGTCGTAGCTCTCGGACAACGCCCTGATGGCCGTCTCACGAAAACGCACAGGCTCAGCCACGGAGCGCACCAACAGGTCGCGAAGCTCGTCAGGTCGCTTGACCCGATGGCCCGTCACAGTGGAGTAATAAGGGACGCTGGGTGGGTCGATGTGTATGCGTTCCAGAGCCGGTTCCAGCCGTTCCTGAACGGCCTTCATGTATGGCGAATGTGCGGCGAACGGAACGGAGAGAGTCCGCGTGCGCGTGGCACCCACCCCGCGCAGCCTTCGCGCTGCCAGCGCCAGGCCCTTGCTGGTGCCGGCAAGTACGGTTTGACCAGGGCTGTTGTAGGCCGCGACGTGGATGGATACCCCACTCCGCTGCAGCTCCTCACAGACCTCTGCTACTGCGTCGTTCGTGGCACCGATGACGGCTGCCATGGCGGTTGAGCCGTCGGCGAGGTCCGCCATTGCCTGCCCACGGGCCACGGCAAGTCGGATGGCGTCGTCGAACGAGAGGGACTTGGCCACGACCAGGGCCGCGTACTCGCCGAAACTGTGCCCAAGCACAGCACCGGGTCGCCCGCCTCGGCTGCGGCATACCTGGGCCGACGCGGTGGCGATCGTGAGTATCGCTGCCTGCACGACAGGCTGATCCCAGCGCGGAGTGTCTTCGAAAGTGCACACCTTGGCGAGATCGAGCCCGACCGCTGTGTGAACCCGCTCGAACAGCGCAGGTGCAGCCGAGAGACCCGCACCCATGTGCGGCTGTTGCGAGCCCTGCCCAGCGAAGACCCACAACGAGCCCTTCTCGCCACGGCCGGCCGTGCTTCCGGTGTCAGTCGGGGAAGTGGTGGATGTGACGGCCGCGTATGAGGTGCTCTGGGGCGGCTGCCCCTCCGGGTCGATCCGAGGGCGTCCATACCAGTGGGACATGACACCTCCTGCACGACTCGAGAGCTCGAGGAAGGGTGATGTCGAACCACCAGCACAGTCGGCTGTGCCGCACGGGGCGGTGGTTGCAACTCCTTGAGACACTCAATACAGGTGCGGTGAACTCAGCGGCAGACTGCTGCTGACGACTGTGCACTCATCACGCATTCATCTTGCGCGAAAGTGAGCAGTACTGCACTTCGAGACGCTCACAGGACTTTTGCCCGTGGCTCCGCAGCAGTGCGGAGCCACACCGACCGAATCCGGGCCGGCGTCCAGCAGCTGAGGCCTGCCGACCGTCTGAGGCCAAGGCCAGACGCCAGCGGGGCACCGACATCCGGGTCACCCTGGACTGTGGCGCCGCCTCCCGGTCACTGGCCCCGGCCTCGATCGCATCAGCGGCCGCGAAGCCGGACATCCTCACGCCGAGCTCGTTCCTCAGCCGTCAATCCACCACACCGCCCTCGGGATACCTCATTCTCCCGGCGTACCGCGGCCTACGGCGGGCGTCACGGGTCGGACCCCGGCCCCGTTGTGTGGGCCGTGAGCATCTCTGCGGGGGATCCGGTACAGCACACACTGTCGAAGCGGCCCCTCGGGCACGCTCGGATCCTCGAAGTCGTCGGCCGGATCCCGGGTCATGCCGATCCGGCGCATCACCGCCTGGGAACGATGGTTGTGGATGGTCGTCGACGCGATCACTTCCGGGAGCCCGAGAGTCTCGAAGCCGAAAGCCAGGCAGGCCAGGGCGGCTTCGGTAGCGTAGCCGTGCCCCCACGCGGAACGCGTCAACCGCCAGCCGATATCCACTCCCGCGAAGGGCATGTCGTCGCCCACGTCGTCCAAGCCGGCACGGCCGATGAACTCACCAGTCTCCCGTGCTTCGAGCGCCCACCACCCAAATCCTCGCTCATCGAACTCGGCCTGCATGAGTGCCGCCGCGGCATCGCTCTGCTCCCGCGTCAGCAGTTCCCCCAGGTGTTCTCGGACCTCACGATCGGCGTTCATCAGCGCCCACGGTTCGAGGTCGGACTCCCGCCACCGGCGGAGCAGAAGACGATCGGTTCGCAGCTCTGGCATGCCACCCAGCCAACCCGATCAAGATCAGGGTGTCGATCGGTTATGTATCGGACCCCACGGTGCTCGTCCGTGCCGGACCCGCTGCGCAGACCCTCACGGCTTCCACCACCCGGCGGGACACCATCGCGTGACGACCCGACGTAACCCGCACGTTGAAGGCCCTCCAGGCACTGTCCGACGGGTCGCGTGACCACACAGCGTTCACATCGTTCCGGACCGTACGGGGCGGGGTGGTCTGTCGGATCAGGAGTGGGCTCGACTGGAGCCGCACTTGCCGAAAAGCGTGGGCCGGGGCGGACGTTGGAAGAGCCACCCGCCTGCTCAGCATCGTCACGATGAGGCCCTGGGTCGCCCCTGTGCAGTCCGGCGGCAGCTTGTGCCGGGAGGGAACCACCGTCCGGGGAGAGCTCGTGTCCTGGTACGGGTGGACCGGAAACCGGGCAAGGCTCGCGGGGGGAATCATGCAGATCATCGAGGTGACCGGGTACGCCGTCCGATCTGCTGTGATCACCATGAGGCGGGCCGGGGCGCCGCTGGAGTTCGTGATCTTCCCGATGCTGCATGTGGCTTCGCCGACGTTCTACTCCCAGGTCCGACTCAGACTCAGGGAATGCGACCTCATCGTCATGGAGGGAATCCGAGGCAGGTCGGCCGGCATAAGCACCCTCACGCTTGCCTACCGGTTCGCCCCACGCCGACGGCGCAACGGCCTCCAGGAGCAGCGAGACGAGCTGCTGCTTTCCGAGACCGCGCAGGTCATCAACCCGGATGTGACCGCCGCGGAGGCCATCGCGGATCTGAAGACACTGTCGCGATGGACGTACCTGCTGCTCCTGGTCGCGGCGCCGGTGATGGGCCTGGTGTTCGCTCTGCGCGGTCCGCGCGCTTTCCTCGATGAAGACCTGGTGGTCGAGGATCTGCCGTCGACGCTGGAGGCGGAGATGATGGCCGACAATCCGGTGATTCACGCGTTGACCGATCGGCGCGACAAGCAGTTGCTCGACGCGCTCGGCGAGATCCACGCGGAGCACGGCGACGAGCCGATCCGGGTGGCGATCGTCTACGGAGCCGGTCACGTCCCGGCCATCGCGTCGGGACTGATGGATCGCTACGGGTACCGCCCACGCGAAGCGGAATGGCTCACCGTCCTCGTCCAGGCATAGATCGTTCCCGTCGACAGGTGAGTACGGCCCGTACCCGAACCGGCTGCGGGAGCAGTTCGAGGAGGTGAGCTGGCGGTTCCGCACCAGCAGCCAGTGGCGGGAGCTGCCGTGCGAGTTCGGCCCGTGGCCCACGGTCTACGGCCGCTTCCGGGTCTGAAGGGACGCCGGTGTCTTCACCGCACTACTGGAAGGCGTGATCGCCGAGGTCGCCCGACAGGGGAAGGCGGACTTGTCCCTGGTCAGCCCGGACTCCACCACCGCCCGCGCGCCGGTGATCATCGCCTACCTGGCGGCGGGGTCTCCCAGGCGATGACCGGCCGGTGGCCGACGCCCGCCGCTGTCCGGGTGAATCCTGCCGAGTCGTGAGTGGTAGTCGGTGAACCTGGGGGAAGGCCCTTGCACAGACCGGACAACAGACCGGACAAGCGATGGGCAGGGAGCGTCCCGATGCCGAAGCTCCTCATCCAGGCGAGCTACACGCCCGAAGGCACCAAGGGGCTGCTCGAGGAGGGCGCGAGTGGCCGCCGCGCCGCTGTCGAGCAGGTCGTCACCGGCCTCGGCGGCACGGTCGAGGGCATGTACTTCGCTTTCGGTGAGGACGACATCATCCTCATTGTCGACTTCCCCGACCCCATCTCCATGGCCGCCGTCAGCCTCACCGTCAAGGCCAGCGGCGCCCTTCGTACCCGGGCCACTCCGCTCCTCACCCTCGACGAGATCGACGAGGCAGCCCGCCGGCAGGTCGCCTTCCGAGCCCCTGGCGCCTAGGTTCTGTCTCTTTGGTCAGCGTCGGGTCCAGATGAGGATGCCTGCGAGGTGGAGTGCGGCTTGGTAGGCGATGGCGAGTTTGTCGGTTCGTGTGGCCAGGCCTCGCCACTGCTTGAGGCGGTTGATGCAGCGTTCGACGGTGTTTCGTTGCTTGTAGGTCTCGGTGTCGAAGGCGGGCGGCCGGCCGCCTCGACGGCCTCGCCGCAGGCGGTGGCCCACCTGGTCGGACGGTTGAGGGATGACCGCGCGGATTCCCCGACGCCGCAGATACGCCCGGATGGCACGGGAGGAGTAGGCCCGGTCCGCCAGCACATCCGAGGGCCGTGTCCGGGGCCTGCCCGGGCCGCTTCTCGGCACACGGATGCGGGCCATCACCGTCTCGAAGGCCGGTGCGTCGCCGGCCTGGCCCGCGGTGACGGCGAATGCCGGTGGCCGGGCTCGACCGTCCGCGGCCAGGTGGACTTTGGTGCTCAGCCCGCCGTGAGCGTCCGAGTGCATGGTCGGCGGGCTCGCCGCGATCGACGGCCCACCTGATCAGGCGTTTGTGAGCGGTCTGGAACGAACCGAGCTCGTCGGGAAGGTCCCGCCAGGGCGAACTGGTTCGGTACTTCCACGCGATGGCCTCAAGGGTGCGGCGGTGGTCGGCCCATCGCCGCCCACGAACCGGATCGGCCGGCATCAGCGGCTCGATCCGGTTCCACATCGCATCAGTGATCACTAATCGGACGGACACATCCGATCAACTGACCAACCCATCAAAGAGACACGCGCAGGCGTCCCGCACCCGATGTCCGGCCAGGGCAAAGCCACCCTCCTGCACGGCGCCACCGCACCCGAACCCCGGTGCGCCGTTCCTGGTGCTGCTGGTGGCGGTGGGCTGGATCGAGTTTGGCGCAGTTCACGTTCTGCGCCCTGCTCAAGCTGATCGCGCAGCTACGCGCAAACCTGGCGCGTCCTGCGGAGGCTTGGCTCCTCACGCCCTGCTGATCGGCAGCATCCTGGTCCTGCTGCCCACGAGTCGGCTCTGGCCTCCGACGCCCAGGCCCTACCTGCCACCATCACGGCCCGCGTCCCCGGCCAGGGCCGGGCCCCGCGGTCCATCAGGCCGTGCCGTTCTTCGCGAGCACACCGGCAGCCGGTCGTCGTACACCGTGCGCGAGACGCGGCCTCCGGAGAGCCTGTGGGGTATCGCCGAGCAAGAGCTGGGGGACGGTAAGCGGTGGCGGGAGATCGCCGCTCTGAACCAGGGCCGGACCGTGACCGACGGCCATATCCTCCAGGCCAACAGCTTTCTGCAGCACGGATGGCGGCTCGCGATGCCCGATACCGCAGTGGCCGGAGGCGTCCGCACGCAGCTGGATGACAGTGCCCCGGGCTGTCGGCGAAGAGAGCGCTCGCGTCGTCACGGTCCGCCCGGGCGGACCACCTGTCGAAGATCGCGGAGAGGGAGTTCGGCGACGGCGAGGCGTGGCCGCGCCTGTTCGCAGCCAGCCGGGGCACGCGGCAGCCGGACAGCCTACCCGCCACCTCCGACCCGAATCTGATCTATGCGGGACAAGGGTCCCCATTCCGGGCACGTCGTCAGCTTAGGCCCATCGGCGCGAGGACGAGTGGCATCAGGGCGGCTCCACCGGCCGACAGCGCCCGCACCAACCACGGAGGATCCGTACGACGGGCAGACACGGGGTCAGGGCCGGGCACACATCCACCGCCCGCACCACGTCAGTCCGCCACCCCCACCGCAGTCCCCCGCGCCCGGCAAGACAACCGACCGGCCCCGCCGGGGGCCGGGCCACGAGCAGGACTCACCCTCACCAGCAGCGTCCAGCCCAGCGCCAGTACCTCCCCCGCCGGCCCGCCATCGACCGAGCACTCCGATTCCGCCGCCTCCTCCCCCGCCGCCACGGCATCAGAACCACCCGCGCCGGCCTCGGCTGTCAGCACCCCGAGCCTGCGCACCGTTCTCGACACCGGCGTGCTGCCGACCGGGGCCGAGAACGGTGCTCTCGCCCTGCGCAGGACGCCGCCGCACACCGGGTGAGACGATCGCCATCCGAACCCTCCCCCGCAGAAGCCCAGTTAGCGACGGCCGCCGAACAGGGCGGCACAGGCCGCCTGGACGTGACCTGCGGACCCTGCAGACCAGTTGAGCCAAGAGGAGGGTGTCATGGATCTGCCCGCGCTACCGGCCGCGCGGATCGGCGCCAGCAGTGCTCATTCCGGAGATGGCAGCGGCTGCTACAGGGACGCCGGTCAGCGCAGTGAGGCCGCCGATGACGACGGTGGTGTGCAAGGGGCAGGAAGTCTCTTGGCCGGAGGCGGATCCGTTCGAGGTGGGGCGGCTGCTGCGGGTTCGTGCGGCCCTGTCTGGATCTCGACCTGGGCTGCGACATCGCCGAGCTTCACGGCCGTGACGATGCCGGAGAAGGCGTTGCGGGCGAAGGTGCAGGAGACGTCCTTCTCGCCGCTGTCGGCTGGGAGCCCAACGACCTGTCCCAGCCGTCGTCACCACTACTCATGGCCGAGCTTGCTCGGTGCCTTGTGAAGCGTGGCCCGGGGCGCCGTTGCCGGTACGCGACTGGGCACTGTATCCGGAGTGATCAAACGCAAACGAATGAGTGGTTCCAAGTCCTGTCGGCTGTAGCCATAGGAGCTTTCCAGATCAGCGAGGGATACGGAACGCTTCCCGAGAGTCGACAGGATCCGCGCGGAAAGCTTGGACACTCTCACCAGGACCCCGTCATTCCTGACGAAGGAAAACGTGGAACCACCTGGAGCGGAGACCATTCGTCCATTGACTGACCAGGTTCCAGGCCATTCGCCGAGTTTTTCTGAGTAGTCCTCCTCGCTGATTTCTTCGATCATCGATGGGCCGAATCTTCCGTGATAGAAGAGAGCGTGAGGCGTGTCTGTTCCCCCCACCCACGGGCGCCACGGGGGAGAAACGTTGAGCGTCTGCCTCGCTTTGGCGAGTTCTGGCTGCTCGTTTCCATGTCCAGCCGGGTCGTCGTAGTCCAGTTCGCGATGGATGTCATCACCGGCCCGCGGGCGGAGGTTCTTGATTCCGAAGCGATCCGGCTCCTTAGCAACGATCGATCCAGGTGTTAGCCCAAACGTTCCGACGCCTCCGATCGTCCACAGGTGCCGATTCCTCCTGAGGAAGTCGGTTGTGTCGAACGCCTCTTCCAGCGTCTCTCCCGGGAAGCCCGTGAAAGCCATCATTTGGACTCCTAGGCCCGCGGCGCGCATATTTTGCACAGTTTGTAGGGTTTGCTGTGTCGTCGTGCCCTTGTCGATCAATTTGAGAACCCGGTCATTTCCGGACTCGAACCCGACAGACACTGCGACGCAGCCACTCCGTTTCAATAGATCGGCACGCTCCGGTGACCAGTATTTTTCTAGCCTAATTTCAGCACTCCAGCGCACGTCTATGCCGCGGTCCACTATTCCTTGGGCTATTTTCAGGAGCGTAGCAGGCGCCAGTACATCTACAGAGAAGTACACATACTGCGAGAACTTTGAAATCCTTTCAAGATCATCCAAGGTCTTACCGACGGGGTCCTGCCGCCAAGGACTGGTCGGGGAATCACCATTCAGTCCGTAGTCACAGAAGGTGCATTTGTTCCAGTAGCAGCCACGAGAAGGCGTGTAATAGACGAACCGATGGGGGGCGAGATAGAGATGCCAGGGCAGTTTCTCGTATGAAGGCGTGGTTAGATTCTTGATGTCCTCGTAGTGCAGGACCGGAAGTGCACGTCCTCGGCCCCCCAAATTCGGGTGGATCATGACATTTGCTGTCGCAGCTGGAAGGATTCCGTTGCCGCGCGCCTTCAAGATTTCTGTGAATGCGCTTTCACCTTCACCGATAACGCATATGTCGAACGGAGAAAACACCTCGAAAAATCGATCCCGATCATCCATGTACTTCCAGGCGTCCGATACCTCGGTGCCGCCGCAGATGATCCACGCATCGGGGCATGACTCTCGAATCTTCCTCGCTGCGTACAATGCAAATGGCAATTGCTGCGTATAGGTGACATTTATTCCAATGACCTCATATTCTCCGTCCAGACACCTGCTTGGAAGTTCGTAGTCCAAGTATGTTCCGAACGGGCGGCATATCTTCTCGAGGATGGCGGGGTCGGTAAGGTCTGCGATGCTGGAGAGATTGAATCCGGCATCGCTGGACAAAGTGAATCCGTGCGCAAATTGACCGGGAAACCCCAGCGTACTGATTGCTTTCATCCAGCCGACGATATGCTCAACGGCCTGACGGTAGGACGGGTAGTGATAGAATTCCCGCTCGTCCTGCAGCACCCGGACAGCGGCACGCACTTGGTCCGGGTTTACAACAGAAGCACCCAGGAATGCCCGGAGTTCGCGCCTTTCATCCTCGGACAACGCATCCTGTCCGAGGAGCGATTCGAGTCGCCGATTTACAGAGCGAACCACCTCAGTAGAGAAATCCTCTCGGAGCGTGGCGTGGAATGCCTCGACGTTCGCATCCACCAAGTCGATGTCACAGAATCCGGCCGCGGACGCGGCTGCGTCGAGGTAAGAAAGACTGTGATACCCGGAGGTTGGATCACAGAGAGGCGGATAGATGAGACAAGTGCGAACTGACATCAGGGTTCCCAATCCTCGATCGGTCGCGCGAAGCACCGACTTGCCGACGTGTTGTGCCGCGGTTACCCCCCGCTAAGAAGAATCCCCCACAGACCGGAGCACCGGATCCGAGCGAGGAGGTACGCAACTGTGCAATACCGGCACCGGCCACTCGGGCGGTCATCCGGCCCGTAGCACGGGGGCTACGCGCAGAGCCATACACGGGTCCGTAATTGGCGCGAACCAGAAAAGCGAAGAGCGTGGCTATGGTCGTTCTGGAGAAGACACAATGGCAGGCTGTGGGCGTGAGGAAGGCAGGACACTGAATCCTCCCGGTGATAGCGTTTCCTCTCCAGGGTCAAGCAGCGCGCCGCCCTTGGCATGAGTAAGACGTACCCAGGATGAGGCTCTGACAGGGTGCAGGGAACCCGAACGGTTGGAGCTGAGGTGCCAGGCGCGCTAGGCGCAATGCCGTTGCTTTACGGGTCTGGGGCGGGTGGTTGGGGTCGTTTGATGTGGATGGCTTGGGTGCCGGCGTGGGTGGGTTGGGGCCAGGTCTGGTGCTCAGTCCGTTTGAGCCAGTAGTTGGACATCTTGCGCTTGACGACGCGGGGCTGGCTGCGGAGCCGTCTGGCGGGCAGGAGTCTTTCCAGCAGGTCTTCTTGGAGTACTTGTAGTGCTCGGACCAGGAGCTCAGGGGGAAAAACCGCCCGGGGTGACGGTCACGCTGCGCCGGGCGGAACGCAGCGTTTCGGTGAAAGAGATCCGGTCCGGGTCGAGTTGGCGGGTGGCTGCGGTTCTCAGCATCAGTTCCCGCAGCGCATGGTGGACCAGGAGGTGAGCCCAGATCTGCTGGAGGACGCCGTCGGGTGTTT
>NZ_JBHWVI010000244.1:0-12598 GCF_042737005.1 Streptomyces sp. NPDC060027 | reverse complement strand
GCCGTACGCCCCGCTCGCCGTCAGCCGCAGGGCCGTGTCGATCAGCGGAACGTGGCTGAAGGCCTGCGGGAAGTTCCCGACCTGGCGCTGGAGAACCGGGTCCCACTCCTCGGCCAGCAGCCCGAGGTCGTTGCGGAGGGCCAGCAGCCGCTCGAAGAGCTTGCGGGCCTCGTCGACCCGCCCGATCATCGCGAGGTCGTCGGCCATCCAGAACGAGCAGGCGAGGAAGGCGCCCTCGTCGCCCTCCAGGCCGTCCACGCCCGCGTCCTCGCCGGCCGTCGGGTAGCGCAGGATGAAGCCGTCGGAGGTGGACAGCTCGCGCTGGATCGCCTCGATGGTGCCGATCACGCGCTTGTCGTCCGGCGGCAGGAAGCCCATCTGCGGGATGAGCAGCAGCGAGGCGTCGAGTTCCTTCGAGCCGTACGACTGCGTGAACGTGTTCCGTTCCTTGTCGTAGCCCTTCTCGCACACGTCCCGGTGGATGTCGTCGCGCAGTTCGCGCCACTTCTCCAGCGGGCCGTCCGCGTCCCCGGACTCGATGAGCTTGATGGTGCGGTCGACGGCCACCCAGGCCATCACCTTGGAGTGCACGAAGTGCCGCCGCGGACCCCGGACTTCCCAGATCCCCTCGTCCGGCTGGTCCCAGTGGGTCTCCAGGTAGCGGATCAGCTTCAACTGGAGCAGCGAGGCGTAGTCGTTGCGGGACAGGCCCGTCATGTGGGCCAGGTGCAGGGCCTCGGTGACCTCGCCGTAGACGTCGAGCTGGAGCTGGTGCGCTGCGCCGTTCCCGACGCGGACCGGCGCCGAACCCTCGTACCCGGGAAGCCAGTCGAGCTCGGCCTCGCCCAACTCCCGTTCCCCCGCGATGCCGTACATGATCTGGAGGTTCTCCGGGTCGCCCGCGACCGCGCGCAGCAGCCATTCGCGCCAGGCGCGGGCCTCCTCGCGGTAGCCGGTGCGCAGCAGCGAGGAGAGGGTGATGGCCGCGTCGCGCAGCCAGGTGTAGCGGTAGTCCCAGTTGCGGACGCCGCCGATCTCCTCCGGGAGGGAGGTGGTCGGCGCGGCGACGATGCCGCCGGTGGGCGCGTACGTCAGGGCCTTCAGCGTGATCAGGGAGCGCACCACGGCCTCGCGGTAGGGGCCGTGGTAGGTACACTGGTCGACCCATTCGCGCCAGAAGTCCTCGGTCGCCTCCAGGGACTGCTCCGGCTCGGGCAGCGCCGGCGGCTCCTTGTGCGAGGGCTCCCACGAGATCGTGAAGGCGATCCGGTCACCCGGCGCCACCGTGAAGTCGGCGTACGTGGTCAGATCCTTGCCGTACGTCTCGCAGTCCGTGTCGAACCAGACCGAGTCCGGTCCTGCGACCGCGACCGTGCGGCCCTCGTGCTTGTGCACCCACGGCACCACGCGGCCGTACGAGAAACGCATCCGCAGCGCGGAGCGCATCGGCACCCGGCCCGTGACGCCCTCGACGATCCGGATCAGCTGCGGGGCGCCGTCACGAGGCGGCATGAAATCGGTCACCCGGACCGTGCCGCGCGGGGTGTCCCATTCGGATTCGAGAATCAGCGAGTCGCCGCGGTACCGGCGGCGCGCCGCCGTGGGTGGTTCGGCGTCGGACGCGTGCGCGGGTCCGAGCCGCCAGAATCCGTGTTCCTCCGTGCCGAGCAGTCCTGCGAAGACGGCATGGGAGTCGAAGCGGGGCAGGCACAGCCAGTCGACTGTGCCGTCCCGGCAGACCAGCGCGGCTGTCTGCATGTCTCCGATGAGTGCGTAGTCCTCGATGCGCCCGGCCACGTGCATCTCCAGTCGAACGGCCACGTCGCCCCTTCGCGGGGCGGTCGCTCTTGCGGTCAAAGGGAACTTAGGTACTGCGGAACAGTAGGCAATGGGGAAGGTCGGTAACTGCGGAACGTCGATGGTGGGGACGTCGGTCGTGCGTCGCTGCGAAACGTCAGGTGTCGGTGCGATGGGCGATGCGAATCTCGTCTCGAAACGAACTGACAAGCCCTCTTTGTTCCGGGGTACGGACGGGGATGGTGCCGTACGCCGGACAGGCTCGGCAGCGAGTGTCCGAGCAGGATACGACGCACGTGGAAGATCCGCGTGCCGCTCCGGGCAACCCGGCTGAGCCGATCGAGTGAGCGTGTGCGAGGTGTGTGCCCGGGTGTGCGCGGAGCGTGGCCGGAAGCGGTCTCGTTCTGTCGCTGATACCCTGGTAGCCCGTGGACCGGTGGGCAAGAAACCCCCGAACCGCAGCGACGGCACCTCCGGAAATTCTCCGGAATCCACGCCGGCACGCACCCCAGACCGCGACCACGGGAGCCCCCTCTTGGCCATGCCGCCCAGTGCTTTTCGAAACAGCACAGCCACGACGACCAAGCACATCTTCGTCACCGGGGGTGTCGCCTCCTCTCTCGGCAAGGGGCTGACCGCCTCCAGCCTGGGCGCGCTGCTCAAGGCCCGCGGTCTGCGGGTCACGATGCAGAAGCTCGACCCGTACCTGAACGTCGACCCGGGCACCATGAACCCGTTCCAGCACGGCGAGGTGTTCGTCACCAACGACGGCGCCGAGACGGACCTGGACATCGGTCACTACGAGCGTTTCCTCGACGTGGACCTGGACGGCTCGGCCAACGTGACCACCGGACAGGTGTACTCCACCGTCATCGCCAAGGAGCGGCGCGGCGAGTACCTCGGTGACACCGTGCAGGTCATCCCGCACATCACCAACGAGATCAAGCACCGCATCCGCCGTATGGCCACCGACGACGTCGACGTCGTCATCACCGAGGTCGGCGGCACGGTCGGCGACATCGAGTCCCTGCCCTTCCTGGAGACGGTCCGCCAGGTCCGTCACGAGGTCGGCCGCGACAACGTGTTCGTCGTGCACATCTCGCTCCTCCCGTACATCGGCCCGTCCGGCGAGCTGAAGACCAAGCCGACGCAGCACTCGGTCGCGGCGCTGCGCAACATCGGTATCCAGCCGGACGCGATCGTGCTGCGGGCCGACCGCGAGGTGCCCACCGCCATCAAGCGCAAGATCTCGCTGATGTGCGACGTCGACGAGGCCGCCGTGGTCGCCGCGATCGACGCCAAGTCGATCTACGACATCCCGAAGGTCCTGCACACCGAGGGCCTGGACGCCTACGTCGTCCGCAAGCTGGACCTGCCGTTCCGTGACGTGGACTGGTCGACCTGGGACGACCTGCTCGACCGCGTCCACAACCCGGTCCACGAGATCACCATGGCGCTCGTCGGCAAGTACATCGACCTGCCCGACGCCTACCTCTCGGTGACCGAGGCGCTGCGCGCCGGCGGGTTCGCCAACAAGGCCCGCGTCAAGATCAAGTGGGTCACGTCGGACGACTGCAAGACCCCCGCGGGCGCGGCCAAGCAGCTCGGCGACGTCGACGCGATCTGCATCCCCGGCGGCTTCGGCGACCGCGGTGTGTCCGGCAAGGTCGGCGCGATCCAGTACGCCCGCGAGAACAAGATCCCGCTGCTCGGCCTCTGTCTGGGCCTGCAGTGCATCGTGATCGAGGCCGCGCGGAACCTGGCCGACATCCCGGACGCCAACTCCACCGAGTTCGACTCCGGCACCGGCCACCCGGTCATCTCCACGATGGCCGAGCAGCTCGACATCGTGGCGGGCGAGGGCGACATGGGCGGCACCATGCGCCTCGGCATGTACCCGGCCAAGCTCGCCGACGGCTCGATCGTGCGCGAGGTGTACGACGGCAAGGAGTACGTCGAGGAGCGCCACCGGCACCGCTACGAGGTGAACAACGCCTACCGCGCCGAGCTGGAGAAGAAGGCCGGTCTGCAGTTCTCCGGCACCTCCCCGGACGGCAAGCTCGTCGAGTACGTCGAGTACCCGCGCGATGTCCACCCGTACCTGGTCGCGACCCAGGCGCACCCCGAGCTGCGCTCGCGTCCGACCCGGCCGCACCCGCTCTTCGCGGGCCTGGTCAAGGCCGCGGTGGAGCGCAAGACGGGCAAGTAGCACCAGGGCTGTACGGTGATCGGGGTGCGTGTCCGCGGGTTCTCCCGCCGGGCGCGTGCCCCGGTTCCGTCACCGGACCGGTTTCTTTTTGCGCGTGTGGGAGGACAGGCCATGACGATCAAGGACACCCCCGAGGAGTGGGAGGTCCGGGCGACCGAGACCCCCTTCAAGGGCAACAAGACCTCGGTGCGCACCGACGACGTGGTCATGCCCGACGGGTCGGTCGTGCGCCGCGACTACCAGGTGCACCCGGGTTCCGTGGCGGTCCTCGCCCTCGACGACGAGGACCGTGTCCTGGTCCTGCGCCAGTACCGCCACCCCGTGCGTCACAAGCTGTGGGAGATCCCGGCGGGCCTGCTCGACATCCCCGGCGAGAACCCGCTGCACGCCGCGCAGCGTGAGCTCTACGAGGAGGCGCACGTCAAGGCGGAGACCTGGCGCGTGCTGACCGACGTCTACACCACGCCCGGCGGCTGCGACGAAGCGGTCCGGATCTTCCTGGCCCGTGACCTCTCCGCGGCGGAGGGCGAGCGGTTCGAGGTCGAGGACGAGGAGGCCGACATGGAGCTGGCCCGCGTTCCCCTCGACGAGCTCGTGCGCGGTGTGCTCGCCGGTGAGCTGCACAACAACTGCCTGGTCGTGGGCGCTCTCTCGCTCGTCGCCGCGCGGCAGGGCGATGGACTCGACGCGCTGCGCCCGGCCGAGGCGCCGTGGCCCGCGCGCCCCTTCGAGGCCTGACCCGCTTCGGCGCAGCATCCGCCGTCTCGCTGCCCCACCCCGGACGGGCCACCTTGCGTCCGTCCGGGGGTGCCGGTCCTACGATCGCCTGATCCGATCGGGGGACGTCTCCGCCGCGCTCCACCCGGATCGTCGCAGAGCGTGAACTAGGCTCTGGAAACGCCCGAACCGGAGTCCCGGCGGGCTTGCGCGCGCAGTGGAACGGGAGCGTGGCCCGTGACAGATCAGGCGGTGGACGACGGCGGCACCAAGGTGTCGGCCAAGGGGCAGCGACCGGCTGCCGGGTCCGCTCCTACGAAGAGTCAGTTCCTGGGCCGCACAAGAGAGTTGAAGGAACTCCGGGCGGACATCGAGCGCGCCGGCCTCGACACCCTCTCCGGCCGCAAGGCACCGCGGGCGCGGGTGCTGCTCATCGCGGGCAAGCCCGGCTCAGGCCGCACCGCGCTCGCCGCCCAGCTCGCCGCGCAGGTCGCCGAGAGTTACCCCGACGGCCTCCTGCGGGCCCGGCTCACCGAACCCGACGGCACCCCGGTGCCCACCGAGGCCACCGCGCGGGAACTGCTCACCGCCCTCGGACTGGCCGCACCCCCCGGCGCCGGGGCCGACGACCTCGGCGAGCGGTTGCGCGAGGCCCTCGCCGTCCGCCGGGCGGTGCTCCTGCTCGACGACGCGGCCGACGCCGAACAGGTCGACGCGCTGCTGCCCGACTCCCCGGAATGCCTGGTCATCGCCGTCTCCGGCGGGCCGCTGACCGGTATCGCGGACGTCCGCCCCTGCACCCTCGGCGGCCTGGACACCAAGTCCGCGCTCGAACTCCTCGGCCACTTCACCGGTTCGGTGCGCATCACCGTCGATCCGCTCGCCGCCGAAGGGCTGGTCGAACTGTGCGCGGGTCAGCCCACCGCCCTGGTGCTGGCCGGCGGCTGGCTCGCCGCGCGCCCCGCCTCCGCCGTCGCCGACCTCGCCAAACAGCTGCGCACCGAGGGCGAGGACGGCACACCGCTGGCGCGGGTCTTCCGGCATGCGTACGCCTCGCTGCCGAGCAGCGCCGCGCGGATACTGCGACTGCTCTCGCTGGCTCCCGCGGGACTCGTCGACCCGCACACCGCCTCCGCGCTGGCCGGCTGCTCGGTCCAGGCGGCGCAGACGACGCTGGACGACTTCGTCGCCCTCGGCCTGGTGCGGGCGATCCCGTCGCCGCTGCCGCAGTACGAGGTGCCCGGCTGCCTCCTGCCCGTCCTCCGGACGCTGGTCGAGACCCACGACCGGCCCGCCGAGGTGCAGCTGGCCCGCGCCCGGATGCTGGAGCGGACCGTGCGGCTGCTGGTGTCCTGCCGTGCCATCACCGAGACCGACAGCTCGCCCGCCCGCGAGAAACTCGCCGGAATGCCGCGTGCCCTGCGCTTCCCCAGCCCCCGGGCGGCCGAGGACTGGCTGCGCGTCCGGCAGCCCGCGCTGCTGGCCTCGGCCCGGCTGGCGGTCGCCGACGGGGAGCTGGACACCCTCGCCCGACGGCTGATGGCCGCCCTGGTGCGGGCGATGGTCGTCCATTTCGGTACCCAGGCCGCGGCCTCCGAGCTGTACGGGATCCACCGCCTCGTCCTGGACGTCGCCGAGCGCCGGAATCTGCCCCGCGAGAAGGCGGCGGCCCTGCTCAATCTCGCCGACCTGGACGCGCAGACCGGCCGTACGGCCGACGCCCTCGCCCGCTACCGGGCCGCGCTGGACGCCGGACGCGAGGCGAACGACCCGTACGCGACCGGCCGCGCGATGGAATCCGTAGGCGGTGCCCACCAGGAGCTCGGGGACTACGACCGGGCCGCCGACTGGTACGGCAGGGCGCTCGCCCAGCGGCTCGCACGGGGGGAGCGCGTGGACGCCGCCCGGCTGTACGGGCGCATCGCCACCGTGCACACCTATGCGGGCCGCTACGGCGAGGCGCTGGTCAACTGGCGCGCCGCCGTCGCGGGACACCGCAAGAACGGCGATGTCGCCGCCCAGGCAAGGGCGTTGAGCGAGATGGCGCGCGTCCAGGAGTACGCGGGACGGCCCGAGGAGTCGCTGCGCACCTGCCAGGAGGCCGTCGAGTGGGCGCGCCGCGCGGACGACGTACGCCTGCAGGCCGCGTTGCAGCTCAGGCTGGCCGACACCCTGGACCGGCTCGGCGACCCGGCCGCCGCCCGGCTGCACCGCGCGGCGGCCGAGCGCATGCTGGGAGATGAGTTCCCTGAGAGTGCATCCGGCATGGAACACGACGCTAACGCCTGCGAAATCCGCAGTGCATCGACTGAAGATTGATGCTTTGAAAGGCTAGACAGAGAGAATCCCTTCATTAGACTGGCTCCGCCGCGTTCTTCCGTGGTGTTTCCCGGTGTGCTCCCGTACGTCGGGTATGACCTGCATTGCCTGGCCTGCGTCGCCTCGGCATGCACAGCCCCAGAGCCCTCTGAGTCAAGGACCGTGATCGACGTGAAGGTCGGCATCCCCCGCGAGGTCAAGAACAACGAGTTCCGGGTGGCCATCACCCCCGCCGGCGTGCACGAGCTGGTGCGCCACGGCCACCAGGTCTTCGTCGAGCAGAACGCCGGCGTCGGCTCCTCGATCACGGACGAGGAGTACGTCTTCGCCGGAGCGCAGATCCTCGGCACCGCCGACGAGGTCTGGGCCACCGCCGACCTGCTGCTGAAGGTCAAGGAGCCCATCGCGGAGGAGTACCACCGGCTCCGCAAGGACCAGACGCTCTTCACCTACCTGCACCTGGCCGCTTCCAAGGAGTGCACGGACGCCCTCCTGGAGTCCGGCACCACGGCGATCGCGTACGAGACGGTCGAGCTCCCCAGCCGCGCGCTGCCGCTGCTCGCCCCGATGTCCGAGGTCGCGGGCCGTCTCGCCCCGCAGGTCGGCGCCTACCACCTGATGCGCGCCAACGGCGGCCGTGGTGTCCTGCCCGGCGGTGTCCCGGGTGTGCTGGCGGCCAAGGCCGTCGTCATCGGCGGTGGCGTCTCCGGCTGGAACGCCGCGCAGATCGCCATCGGCATGGGCTTCCACGTGACCCTGCTCGACCGTGACATCAACAAGCTCAAGGAGGCGGACAAGATCTTCGGTACGAAGATCCAGACCGTCGTCTCCAACGCCTTCGAGCTGGAGAAGGCCTGCCTCGAGGCCGACCTCGTCATCGGTGCCGTGCTGATCCCCGGCGCCAAGGCTCCGAAGCTGGTCACCAACGAGCTCGTCTCGCGGATGAAGGCGGGAAGTGTCCTTGTCGACATCGCGATCGACCAGGGCGGCTGCTTCGAGGACTCGCGTCCGACCACGCACGCCGAGCCGACCTTCCCGGTCCACAACTCGGTCTTCTACTGCGTCGCCAACATGCCCGGCGCGGTGCCCAACACCTCGACGTACGCGCTGACCAATGCCACGCTGCCGTACATCGTCGAGCTCGCCAACCGCGGCTGGGCCGAGGCCCTGCGCCGTGACAACGCGCTGGCCAAGGGCCTCAACACCCATGACGGCAAGGTTGTTTACCGCGAGGTCGCCGAGGCGCACGGACTGGAGCACGTCGAGCTCGAGACCCTGCTCGGCTGAGACCCCCGGCGGCTCCGGGAGTCGACATTCCGGCCGACTCCGTGCCGACAAAAGGCGATACGTCAACACAGGTGGTCAACACCGCGCACCCGGCCGGACCTTGCTCGACAAGGTCCGGCCGGGTGTGTGTCGGGTCACTTTGCGACACTCGTTCAACTCGCCGCGAACGTAACTCTTCAACCGATTCGCACACCGGTGAAACCTGCCGTGCGACGGCCTTACGCCCTTGACAGAGGGGTGTTCGGTTGCCGACACATCGGGTCGGGTCCGGCGGATTGTGTTGCTGCGGAGCGGTGACACGCCATAGAGTCGCCAATCGTCGGCATGGTGCCACGCTGACCTATCTAGAAGTTTCCTGGTCACCAAGGAGGTAAGACGACTTGTGAATGAGTCGACATTTACTCCCGGGGGTGGTCAACCAGGAATGCCGGCGCGGGGCCAGAGCCCCACGGGGCTCGAGGCTGTCGGCTCCGTCGCTGTCCGCACCTTCGCAGCCCACCAGAGTCCCCGGATGACTCAGACAGCACACCCGAGCATGGATGGCCATCACGTGAACGCCATGGCCGGCAACGGAAGTGGCGAGAACCACACCCACTTCGCCGACTACGACGAACTGCCCGAGGGGCACTTCTACGACCCCGACGCCGAGTACGAGCCCGATCCGGAGTACGCGGCCACGCTCGCGCCCGACGCGGCCCGCCAGCGCCGTGAGCGCATCGGCCCGACGGGGCGCCCGCTGCCCTACTTCCCGATCCCGGGTCCGCTGACCAGCCACGGCCCCGCGACGATCATCGCGATGTGCAACCAGAAGGGCGGCGTGGGCAAGACCACGTCGACCATCAACCTGGGGGCCGCGCTCGCGGAGTACGGACGCCGGGTGCTGCTCGTCGACTTCGACCCGCAGGGCGCGCTGTCCGTGGGTCTCGGCGTCAACCCGATGGAGCTCGACCTCACCGTCTACAACCTGCTCATGGAGCGGGGCATGGCGGCCGACGACGTGCTCCTGAAGACGGCGGTCCCGAACATGGACCTGCTGCCCAGCAACATCGACCTGTCCGCCGCCGAAGTGCAACTGGTGAGCGAGGTCGCCCGCGAGTCCACGCTGCAGCGCGCCCTGAAGCCGCTGCTGGCCGACTACGACTACATCGTGATCGACTGCCAGCCCTCGCTCGGCCTGCTCACCGTGAACGCGCTGACGGCGGCCCACAAGGTGATCGTGCCGCTGGAGTGCGAGTTCTTCGCGCTGCGCGGTGTCGCCCTGCTCACCGAGACCATCGAGAAGGTCCAGGAGCGGCTCAACCCCGAGCTGGAGCTCGACGGCATCCTCGCCACGATGTACGACTCCCGCACGGTGCACAGCCGTGAGGTGCTCGCACGCGTCGTCGAGGCCTTCGACGATCACGTCTACCACACCGTGATCGGCCGGACCGTCCGCTTCCCGGAGACCACGGTCGCCGGTGAGCCGATCACCACCTACGCCTCCAACTCCGTCGGTGCCGCCGCCTATCGCCAGCTCGCCAGGGAGGTGCTCGCCCGGTGTCACGCCGAGTGAGTCTGCCGGGGGCCGACGAACTGTTCCGCACCACCGGGGGGATGGCGCTCCAGTCGTCCACACCCTCGCGCCGGACCAACGGCGAGGCCCGGGTGCCGGCTCCGGCGGGCGAGAGCGACGCGGCGGCCGCCGGGGAGGACGGGCCCCAGTCGGTGCCGGTCCGCGGCGGAGACGGCGTGGGCGACGAACACGTCGCCTCCGACGCCGAGTCGTCCGACGCGGGAGAATCCCGCAGCCGGGGCGGCGCCCCGGATCGCTCGGGGCGGCGTCAGCCGGCGCAGGAAGGTTCTGCCGCCCCCGCCACCTCCGTGCAGTCGTCCCGCAAACGCGGGCGGGCCGCCAACCGCCGGCCCAGCGGGCGGGAGCGGCACGACGAGAAGATCACGGTGTACGTGTCCGCCGAGGAGCTGATGGACCTCGAGCATGCGCGTCTGGTGCTCCGTGGTGAGCACGGGCTCGCCGTGGACCGCGGGCGGATCGTCCGTGAGGCGGTCGCGGTGGTCCTCGCCGATCTGGAATCCCGCGGGGACGCGAGCATCCTCGTACGACGTCTGCGCGGGCGGTAGCGGTAGCCTGCGACGGCTATGACCTCGAACGTCCCGCCCCCGTCCGCCGCCTCCGGCGGTCGTCGGCGTGCGCTGGGGCGCGGGCCGGGGACGTCACCGTCCGAGCCGTCCGCCGACCTGCCGGAAGCGCCCACCGGGACGCCCGTAGAGGCTGCCGAGCCGTCAACGACGCCGACGGAGGCCGCTGAGCCGGCCGCAACGCCCGTAGAGGGCGCTGAGCCGGCTGGGACTCCGGTGGAGGTTGCCGAGCCGCCCGCGATGCCCGCGGAGGTTGCCGAGCCCTCTGTGAGGCCCGTAGAGGCCGCTGAGCCGGCTGCGACTGCCGCGGGGGCCGTCAGGCCGTCCGAGGAGCCGGCAGGGCTGTTCCTGGCGCCTGGAGAGGGCGCGGAGCGATACGCGGGGCCGGACGCACCGGTCGAGCTGCCTGAGACGGCGGGGGACGGCCCGGGGGCGCCCGGGACGCCGGACACCCCGGCCGGGGTGTCCGCGGAGGTCTCCGACGGCGCTCCCGGTGAGTCCGGTGACGGTGTCTTCAAGGTGCGGCTCTCGAATTTCGAGGGCCCTTTCGACCTGCTGCTCCAGCTGATCTCCAAGCACAAGCTCGACGTCACCGAAGTGGCGCTGTCCAAGGTCACCGACGAGTTCATGGCGCACATCCGGGCGATGGGCCCGGACTGGGACCTCGACCAGACGACCGAGTTCCTGGTCGTCGCGGCGACGCTGCTCGATCTGAAGGCGGCCCGGCTGCTCCCGACCGCCGAGGTCGAGGACGAGGCCGACCTGGCCCTCCTGGAGGCGCGGGACCTGCTGTTCGCCAGGCTGCTCCAGTACCGCGCGTACAAGCGGATCGCGGACATCTTCAACGCGCGGCTCGAAGAGGAGGCCCGCCGCTATCCCCGTACCGTCGGGCTCGAGGCGCATCACGCCGAACTGCTGCCCGAGGTCGTCATCAGCATCGGGGCCGAGGGGTTCGCGAAGCTCGCCGTGAAGGCGATGCAGCCGAGGCCCAAGCCGCAGGTGTACGTCGACCACATCCACGCGCCGCTCGTCAGCGTGCAGGAGCAGGCCGGGATCGTGGTGGCGCGGCTCCGGGAACTCGGCGAGGCCAGCTTCCGCTCGCTCGTCGAGGACACCGACGACACCCTCACCGTGGTCGCCCGGTTCCTGGCCCTGCTGGAGCTCTACCGCGAGAAGGCCGTCGCCCTGGACCAGGAGGAGGCCCTCGGGGACCTGATGGTGCGCTGGACGGGCGGAGAGGGCGACGACCGGCCGAGGGTCACCGACGAGTTCGACCGCCCCGCGGAAGCGGTGAAGGACGAGGCAGGGCGCGGGACCAAGGAGGAGAAGGCGTGAGCGAGGAGACCACCGACACCCCCGCGGGGCCGCGCACCGTCGCCGACCTCGATCTCCGGCCCGCCCTGGAGGCCGTCCTGATGGTGGTGGACGAGCCGGCCACCGAGGAGCACCTCGCCAAGATCCTGGAGCGGCCGAAGCGGCAGATCGCGGACGCGCTGCGCGCACTGGCCGACGAGTACACCGTCCAGGGCCGCGGTTTCGAGCTCAGGCTGATCGCGGGCGGCTGGCGTTTCTACTCGCGTCCCGCGTACGCGGGTGCCGTCGAACGCTTCGTTCTGGACGGTCAGCAGGCCCGGCTCACCCAGGCGGCTCTGGAGACGCTGGCCGTCGTCGCGTACCGCCAACCGGTCAGCCGATCAAGGGTCTCGGCGGTCCGCGGAGTCAACTGCGACGGCGTGATGCGCACCCTCCTCCAGCGGGGTCTGGTCGAGGAGGCGGGCACGGAACCCGAAACAGGTGCGATCCTGTACACGACGACGAACTACTTCCTGGAGCGAATGGGCCTGCGCGGTCTGGACGAGCTCCCGGAGCTCGCGCCCTTCCTCCCCGAGGCGGACGCGATCGAGGCCGAGACGCTGGAAGGGGTCCCGTCGTTCGATCCGGATGCACCGGATGCAGATGCAGACGACACGACGACGACGGAACTTTGATGCGAAGCAGTGGCAGCGGCAGTGGCAGGAACAGCGGGCGCGGTAACCCGCGGGGAACCGGCGGGGGCAGTGGCTCCCGCGGCAGCGGCAACCCGCAGGGAAGCGGCGGAGGCGGCGGCCCGCGTGGCAGCGGCGGGGGCGGAGG